>JBLHJX010000107.1:0-16441 GCA_047619225.1 Candidatus Latescibacterota bacterium | reverse complement strand
ACGGTGCCGGTGGAGACGGTGGATCGCTCACTTTACTTTGTGGCGAAAACGCCTCAGAAAAACGAGCCATGATCCGCGAGATCGAATCAGACAATCCCCTATTCAAAAACATACCCATTTACCTGAGCCGATTTGGGTTGCGCGTTTGGGAGCAATAAAATCCCCTTGATAAAACAAGCTTGGCGGATTGAAGCCGTTTAACATTATCTCATAACCAATCAATTTTACCGTGTTGATTCAGGAGATCCCTCATGAAAGTTCTCGTTGTTGGCAAAGGCGGGCGTGAACATGCCTTTGTTTGGAAACTTGCACAAAGTGACAAAATAACCAAACTTTACGCGGCTCCTGGCAACCCCGGCATGGCGCAATATGCTGAGTGCATTGACATTGCCGATAGCGATTTAGAAGGTCTTGCAGACTTTGCCCAAAAAGAAAACATCGACATCACCATCATAGGCCCCGAAGGACCCTTGGATGCGGGCATTGTAGACCTTTTCGAAGAACGCGGCCTCACCGTTTTTGGGCCCACACAAAAAGCCGCACAAATTGAAGCCGACAAAGACTATGCACTGGAAATCATGCACAAGTACAATGTGCCCACGGCCCCTTTTGAAACCTATACGAATGCGGATGTCGCCAAAAACCAGCTCAAGGAATGGCAACACCCTCTGTATCTCAAAGTCAGCGGTCTCGCAGCAGGCAAAGGTGCTATCTATTGCAAAACGCTCGAAGACTCTTACAAAACGGTTGACGAAGTTCTCGTTGACCACAAATTTGGCACCTCAGGTGACAAGCTTGTTGCAATGGGCCTTCTTGAAGGCGAAGAAGCGTCCATCTTCGGTTTTACCGACGGCAAAGACATCGTTTGTATTATGCCCGCTCAAGACCATAAAACCATTGACGAAGGCGACGTCGGTTTAAACACGGGTGGCATGGGTGCCTATGCCCCAGCCCCCATCATCACCCCCGAACTTTTTGACGACATCGTAGAACGCGTCATGAAACGCACCGTAGATGCCTTGTCAAAAGAAGGACGTCCCTACAAAGGCATTCTCTTTGGCGGGATCATCGTCACAAAAGACGGCCCCCAAGTCATCGAATTTAACTGCCGAATGGGTGACCCCGAAACCCAAGCCGTGCTCTCACTCATGAAAACCGATCTCATGGACGTCATCACCGCCGTGTGTAATGGCACCGTGGCCGATCTCAACATTGAACTCGACACGCGCGCAGCCACCACCGTGGTGATGGCCTCTGGCGGATACCCCGTCGCCCATGAAGTAGGATTTCCCATCTCAGGTATTGAAGAAGCCGAAGCACTTGGTGACGTCACCGTCTTTCACGCAGGCACCGGAATCAAAGACGGTCAACTGGTCACCGATGGGGGCCGCGTACTGGCAGTCAACGCCGTTGGTGATGACATCAAAGCCTCAATTGACAAAGCCTACGAAGCCGTTTCAAAAATCAACTTCAAAAACCACTACTATCGCCGCGACATTGGGCATCGGGTGCTTGCGCGGTTAGACGGGTAAAGGCACCCCCCGGCCCCCTAAAAGGGGGTGGAATTCGTATCGTGAATTTTCTTTATTATCAGGCTCCAAAATGATAGGGATTGTTATGGGCACATATCGGGCAGCTGTAATAGGATTGGGTCGTATGGGGAGCACTTTTGATGATGAAATTGAGCAGGGGGGATCTATCGTTCTCCCTTATTGCCACGCGCCTACATATGATGCACACCCACAAATCGATCTCATTGCAGGTGCAGATCCGCACGATGAACAGCGCACCATATTTGGTGAACGCTGGGGTATACCATCTGATCACCTTTACAGCGACCACCGAGAATTACTCGCGCAAGAAAAACCTGACATTGTCAGCATTGCCACCACGGCAAGGATTCGCGCCCAGATATTGCTTGATATTGTTGCGTCGGGTGTTAAAGGGATTTGGGCAGAAAAACCGCTGGCACTCAGCCTTGAAGACGCTGACAAGATGGTTCAGGCGTGCAATGAAAAAGGCGTGGCACTCGCTGTCAATTGTGCACGTCGGTACCATTCTTCCTTTGCAGAAACCCGCCGAATGATCGAAGACGGCGAACTCGGCGACATCCTCCAAATCACCGCCTACACACAATGCGGTTTGTCTCACAACGGCAGCCACGCTATTGACACCATCCGCTACCTTGCAGGCGGCGACGTGACCTGGGTCTTTGGGGAAATGGAATCAGACGAAAAAGCCGCCACAGACGACGACCTCATGGGCAACGGCTATCTTGTTTTTGACAACGGGGTCCGCGCCTTTATGCGCGGCATGCCTACGGGAGTTGCCGCGTGGGAGTTTGACATCATTGGCACCAAAAAACGCGTGCGAACCTCGCCCAATGCCCTCGAATTTGAACTGCTACAAAATGTACCTGGCGGCCCAAGAGGACGTGGACTCAGTGCACGTTCGCCCTTTCCCCAACCGGCACGCCCCGAAGGTATGGGCATTACCATTGTGAACGACCTCATCAGTGCCATAGAAAACAACCACCCCCCACGCTGCTCGGGTGAAGACGCACTCAAAGCGCTCGAAATCGCAATTGCCCTTCGCGAATCACACCGCCAAGGGGGCAAACGAATCAACTTACCCATAGCAGATCGCAGCCTAAAAATTCTCTCCAGTGAAATTCACGCTGATCACACACCCGCACGCGTACGGCGCTCACAAAATACTTAAGAATAAAAATCATGTTCTCCAAAATCATTCGCCGCAGCCACATGTATCTCGCACTTTTTCTGGTGCCCTGGGTATTGATGTATGCCCTCAGCACCATTGTAATGAATCACCGACACTTCTTCCAAGAATGGTACAACCACGAACCTGTCGAATGGACATTGGAACGCGAAATCCCTTATACAGCAACCTTCTCTACCGATGCCAAACGCTGGATGGTGGCCGAACAAATTCTCAGTGATCTAAACATGGAAGGTTCGCACGGCGCACGTGGCGGACTTGACAATCAAATCACCATTACACGCAACAACACCGTCACACCCCAGCGCATCATCTACAACCCGAAAACACAAACCCTCCGAATCGAAAACCAAGCATTTCGCACCAACGCATTCCTTGAACGAATGCATCGCCGCAGAGGGTACAACCAGAAATATCTCACCGATGACCTGTGGGCGATCACAGTCGACCTCTTCATACTTGCCACCGTTTTGTGGGTTGTTTCCGGATTATGGATGTGGTGGGAGCTCAAAGTGACTCGAAAATGGGGTGCGGTGAGCATTGCTTCGGGTATTGCACTCTTTACATTTTTTCTATTTACAATCTGAATCTCCCAGTGTCCTCCTTTGGAAAGGGAAGGTACTCGGGTACCTGATCGGTATCAGAGTATTCTCACTTCTATATTAGTGGTTTCATCATGACCTTTAATCACATCAATCGACGTTTACACCTTTATCTCGCGCTTGTACTTTTGCCGTGGTTTTTGATGTATGGCATTAGCGCAATACCCTTTACGCGCAATGCCTACTTTAACAACCTCTACAAAGACGGCGTGCCTATGTGGACCACGCGTATTGCGCAAGCCTACAAGCGCCCAGCCCCCAAAGACCGCCTCCCCGATACGCTCCAACAATTTGCCAAAGAAGTCGTCAACGACCTCAACCTTGAAGTCACCGGCTCGCTTGGTGCGCATCAGCCTAATGACAAACGCATCAACATCTACCTCGTTGATTTCCGGCACCACATTCGCATCACGTACAATCTTGCGCAGAAAAACATCAAAGTCGAAGACAAACGTTTTCGATGGGATCAGTTCTTCACCACATTACACGCACGAGGTGGGTACCAGCAGGATTCATTCTTGAACGACCTCTGGGCATTTGTAGTAGATATGATCAGCCTTAGTTTTATCTTCTGGGTCGCCTCGGGGATTTATATGTGGTGGCACTTGAAGCAGACCCGGCGGTGGGGTATTGTAGCCCTCGGCAGTGGTTTTTTGTCGTTTGTGATTTTCTTGGTTGCTTTATAGATTATGAGGGAGATAGATCTATCGGGATAAATCCCTCAGTTATAAAAACACTGTATGATCAGGCGTCCGTTACGTTATCCGTTCAAATTTTTAAACGTTTAGGAGATAAACATGTCATTACCTGTTGTTGGTATTATTATGGGCAGTGCATCTGATGAGCCTACGATGAAAAAAGCGTGTGATATTTTAGATCAGCTCGAAATACCGTATGACGTCACCGTCTGTTCGGCACACCGCAACCCCGACCGCACCGCAGAATATGCCAAAACGGCCAAAGAAAACGGTCGCAAAATCATCATCGCAGGCGCGGGCCTTGCCGCAGCATTACCCGGTGTATTGGCCGCTCACACCACCTTACCCATCATTGGCGTACCCTGTGCATCAGGCGCACTCAACGGCGTAGATGCACTTTATGCCATTGTGCAAATGCCTCCAGGTGTACCCGTTGCCACAGTCGGCATCGACAATGCCCGAAATGCCGCCGTATTGGCCGCGCAAATTCTCGCATTGTCTGATGACGGTGTGCAAGAACGACTTACCGCCTATAAAAAAGGCTTGGGTGGGTGACGCACATCTCGATACAAAACATCAACTGGTACCTCAACGATCAGAGACACCAGAATCAATGCACGTGGTGCAAAAGTGGCCAACCTCTGTGTGCAACACCAGTGCTCTTGGGGATTGATGTGCCGTACAGTCAATCAGAGATATCCTTTTGTATTTGAAGGTGCCAAAAACGATCTACAAACCTATACACGCCTTAAAGAACTCACAACAGCATAGGACACCTCATGCTCAACGGCCTTCCATTTTATCTCACGCTGACATTTATCGTGACCACGTTCATCACCTTAGGGTTTCTTTTTGTTGCCCTCAAAATAGGCTCACGACCGGTTCACAGATCGGTTTACCCCATAATCATTGTGTGGACAATTGTGCAGGCCATTTTAGGGTGGCAAGGATTTTATCGCGAATTTGATGCTTGGCCCCCGCGTTTTCTCTTGGCCATTGGTCCTCCAATGCTTCTTATCATCTATCTCCTCATAAAGCACTCACGCGTCCTAGGCGCACTTCCACTCCGCCTGTTTACATTTATGCACATCGTTCGCATTCCCGTCGAGATCATTCTCTTTGGGTTGTATCAAGAAGGCTACATCCCTCGCCTCATGACGTATGAAGGCCGCAACTTCGACATCATCGCCGGCATGACAGGGCCGCTCATGGCCCTCATCGCCTTTCGGGGGGGCATTCACAAACGCTTATTGATTTATTGGAACCTCATTGGCATTGGGCTACTCCTCAACATAGTCATCAACGCAATCCTTTCAACGCCACTGCCTTTTCAACTGTTTGCATTTGACCACCCCAATATTGCCGTATTTTACTTCCCATTCATTTGGTTACCCACCGTTGTCGTACCCATTGTATTGTTTGCCCACCTCGCCAGTTTATTACACCTCATCCGCAAATAGCAAACCTTTCGTGATCCCTATTCATCTTACAGCACACCAAGAGGTCCGTCATGTACGATCTTGAAAAAACAAAAGAAGGACTCACACCCGCGTTCCTCAAAACCATTCAAAGCACCATCGAATCGGTCATTCTTACCAAAGCATCTGCATACTTTACCCCCGAAGGCACCGCCTACACACAGAACAACCCCGCCCTTAAAAAACTTGAAATGATCGTCAATTATTACGACTACCAGCCCTGTGGTGCTTCCGTTTTGGGCCTCCTTGCCGCCAATGGAAACGCAGACGCGCTTGCCATTGTTCGGCGGCTATTTGACAATGTGCGGTATTACATTGGTGAAGGCCGTGAAAAAGAAGGGTTTTCCAATTCCCTCCGTCGGTCACAACTCCACCTTGTCATCGCCTACGAACGCCTCAAAGACGTGCTCCCCGAATCAGAAACCAAAGAATGGGCCAGCTTACTTGCCCAAACGGGCGAAGACATGTTGGGGCACTTTGCCAACCTGCAAGAACGCGTACCCGCCCTCGACAATCGCGGATTTGGCACCGGCATCAACCACGTGGCCATTGCCGCCGAAGGTATTTACAAATCGGGGGTGGCTCTCAACCGCACAGACTGGCAAGATGCCGCGGCCGCTTTCAATGATCGCCTCATCGCTTATGGTCACCCCGACGGATATTTTGAAGAACACACAAACGATGCCCGCGAAGGGGGCCCCAGTTTGGTATACACGCCGCTCACAGCAGGCTGCGCATATCTCATCCAGATCTGGCGAGACCAACGCGACCGTGCACGCTTTGAAAAGTGCGGCACCTTCTTTCGCAACTTTATGGACGCCCATCTACACGCAATGCCTTTTACCGACGAACGTGCCAATCCCCACGGACTGGGGTGTTACGGCATTGCCATTCACGCCCTCTCACCCGAAGGACGCGGCCTGCTGCGCCTGCATTTGGAGCAGGTCAACTTTGAGAATATGAGCCTCGAATACCTCGCACGCCTCCACCTTGAAATAGACCATATGGAAACAGGCGAAGGCACCGTGCCCGAACCCCTTCAAGATCGGCAATACCGCATCACACTGCCGCTCGGTGTCGTGCAATCGCACAACTGGACAATGGGCTTATCGGCAATGAAAGCCCTCAACCGAGAAACATCGCCCAACAGCGATTATGCCCTCGACCGCCAAACCTTGCTCTTTCTTTCTCACGCAAGTGCTGGCACCCTCATTTCGGGCACCAAATCCAAACACAATCCGGGTTGGTCCACTGTGCGCAAAGGGGACGACGCCTATCCCGTTCGCACTGGCGAGTTAGACATACAAGCAGACCAAGCGACCGCCACCGTGTATTACGAAACATTTTCCGTCACCGTCACTTGGATTTTTGGCGACGAACCCCGGCTCGTTTTCACAACAGATTCACCAGATACGCTCACAACCCAGCTCGTACTCGACGCCCCTCTTGGCACGCCCTTTACCATTGACGACAACACGGCTGTGACATTTGGCGACGAAGAATCGACCATTGAAAAGGTCACAACCGTCGCCACAGAGAATTGGGCCATTACCACAGATCAAATAGGCCGCCTCATTTGGTACGTTGCCCCCTTTAACCCCTACAGCGAAGGCAACAAAAGTGCACCCAACACACGGCGACCCGTTTTGGCCGCTGATTGGACGAACCGTCTCGAATTCACATTTTGCACCAAATCATGAGTCAAACAACCCCGTCACCCTATTTTAGGGGCACTTTAACACCCCTTGCCAATGCCGACTTTCGCAACCTGCTCATCAGCAATACCCTTTGGTGGCAGGCAATGTGGATGGAGATGATCGTTGTCGGTTGGCTCGTACTCGAACTCACCAACTCGGCCTTCGATGTGGCATTCGTCGGTTTTTGTCGATCTGCGCCCCTGTTGATAACGGGTTTCATTGCAGGCCCCCTCGCAGATCGGTTGGGGCGCATTCGTGTCATTTTGCTCTCTCAAGGCATCAGTCTGGCCGTCCTCGCGATTGTTTGCGCACTGATCTTGCTCGAACGCATTACCTACACACACTTTCTCGTTGCTTCTGTATTTATGGGTACCACGTGGTCCTTCAGTTGGACGGCACGCCGAGCGCTTATCCCCGATCTCATAGGCAAAGATCGCACCGTCGATGCGATGATGCTTGAGGGTTTTACCCAAAACATCTCGCGTGTATTGGGTCCCTTTTCCAGTGGTTTACTCTTTGCCACGCTGGGGGCCAAAGGGTGTTACGTAACACTTCTCATCATTTCTCTCTGCTCATTTATCATCGTTTTCTTGGTTAAAGCACCCACACACATCCCACAACAAAATCTGATATCTCCGCTCCAACGCATGATAGATGGGTTGCGCTACGTCACACGCAATCAGGCCATTTTGGGCTCTCTGCTTATCACTGTTGCCATGAATTTTCTCACCTTTCCCTTCCAAGCCCTCTTGCCCGTTTTCACCCGAGACATTCTACAACAAGGTCCTTTTGAATTAGGCTTATTAGGAGCCAGCAATGGCGTTGGTGCATTTTTTGGGCTTTATGCGCTCAACAAACTACGACGTCGTTTTAGCCGAGGGTGGATATTTACAATCGGCTCTGCATTACAGTCGTTGTGTCTGTTGCTCTTTGCTTTTGGCTCAACCCTACCGCTTTCAATCACCGTTTCAGGTTCCATCATTCCGTTTGCATTCCCCCTCTCAATTGTTTTACTCATCCTCGCAGGCACGGGCCAATCTGCATTTGGCGTCATGCAAAGTTCCATCATCTTACTCGCCGCCAGTGACGATATGAGAGATCGCGCAATGGGCACGCTGGTACTCGCCATTGGCACAGGCCCCTTGGGACAGCTTCAAATAGGCAAACTTGCCGAGATGTTCGGTGCACCGCTTGCCTTGGGTTTGCAAACCAGTGCAGCCGTTGTGATTGTATTAACCATCGCAGCAGCCCTACCCGGTTTCCGCGCTCGCTTGGAATGATCAGGCAAAAATGATAATTCGTTTACGTAAACATAGATTTGTAAAATCTTTCACAAATGAAAAAAACATTCCCAAACCAAAGCCAATTCTGTTTATTCAAAAAAAATGTTATTATACAATGTCTTATTTTAAATATCATTTACTCGAAAAAGTAAATTTATGAATTTAGAGGTGCTCGTTCTTGAACAACTATTCACTGTATCCCTTTTTATTAGGCTTCAGACCCACAAAGTGGGTAACGCCGACGCCTTAAAATCATCAAGATCATTTTTTATATCAAAGTCCACCGCTTGCAACCTGTAAGAAAATAGTCTATATTCATCGAAACACCTTCTTATGGACAATGAGGATTAATTCATGGCAATCATTGAGCTTGAGTACTCAGGGGGAGATCTTGTGATCTCACAAGAAACAGCAGAAAAAACACTTGGACTCCACCCCGGAGATCGAATCGAAGTACGCCTCAAACCTACCCTGACACCCATCAAGCTATCCCGAGAAGAATCCACACAAATCACCGATTCTTTCGAACACTTGCGCGATGCTTTTGAACCATCGAATTTAGATGATTGGGAAACCCGTAGAAATGAGCTCTGGTCTAAATGGCAAGTTCCAACTTAATCATCGACACAGATATCGTCATCGATTTTTTAAGGCACCAATCAAACATCCTTCCACAGGCCGTAACACAATATCAGTGCCACCTGACAGCCATCTCGCTATTTGAACTTCAGATGGGTGCCATCCGATCTGAACAGCAAACCCAACGTTTCTCCGAAATATTACAACATTTCTCAGTACTTCCTTTCAACGCCAATGCCGCACGGCAAGCTGCCACACTTGCCCGCCAACTCCAGCAAACAGGTCAAATGATAGGTCTACCAGACACACTGATCGCTGGCATCTGCCTGTCCCAAAACATCCCTCTGCTCACCCGCAATACCCGTCACTATGAAAGAGTAACGGGCCTCCAAATTATCACACCCAATAACTTGACACTGATTTAGGGCCCATTTCAAAAAGTAATAACGACAGTGTGGCGGCACGTATTTTCTGTTGTGCTTAAAAAAAACGCCGCCCAAATGGGCGGCGCAGGATTCACAATGATCAAACAAAAGCTTATTCAAACACAGCGATTCTTCAAACAGAACTTTGACGTCTTTCAACGCCTTTATCACGACCCACGCACTCCCAAACGTGCACGTTGGTTGCTCTGGGCCGCTATTGGTTATACACTCCTGCCCTTTGACCTCATACCCGACTTCATTCCCATCCTCGGGCAATTGGACGACCTCGTAATCGTCCCCCTCCTCATCATCCTCGCCATCAAAAACATTCCTCCAGAACTCTACGAAGAACACCGCCAGCGTGTTTTTAACCCCTCCGATGATGCAGAACTCTAATCAGTTCCAAGCCTCTACCCCCAGCAGCTTCTTACCCAAATCGGTCAATTCAGCAGGCTTCTGTGTCTCTTGTTCCCAATTGCGGGGATCACCCGGCCAACGCGGTGCGGGTCGACAAGTTTCCCACGCGTCCACCCGTTCGTTTCGTGCTTCTTCATTGTCAAACTTGGCAGGCGACATGGTTATATATTGCGCCAATCTCGGTTTGTCTGATCGATTGTGCCCATTGCCGTGCGCCAATAAACGGTGCCAAATCAACAAATCGCCAGCTTTGCCCGGAATCGACTTCACTTCCAAATTGGTCAAATCTGGCTGTCGGGAGTTGCGATCGGCGGGTTGTGTTTTAAGCCACTCAGGAAACAAATTGTGAAAACCCGGCACACACTGGAATCCACCCTGATCTTCTGCCGTATCAGTCAAATACAACACGCCCTGAACGCCAAACGGAATCGGATCTTGCGTTGTATCGAGATCCCAATGAATCATCCCCTTGTTGTTCCACGCAGGTTTGTCTTCGCGAGCCGGCGGTTTCATGTTCGCCCGATCCAGCGATACCCACAGATCTTCGCGGCCCCAAATTTCAGCAAATGCCTGATGGATCCTCGGGTTCTGCCGATTGTTCCACAAAGCTTGGTGTTGATAAATCTCCACCATCCCTGACGCAGCGATCATAGACGTCTTGTTCTCACGTGTATACGGCTGATACTTATACCAATCTTCTGGATTGTTGCGATCCATATCCAAAAATTCCCAGATCACATCCACCATTGCATCCAAGTTCTCTTGGGGCACCGCATTGGGGATCACCACATAGCCGTTCTCATCCCAAAAAGCCAAATCATCTTTGCTTAACACCGCCATCTCACAGCCTCCTGTAACAAAGTTCATTCTCATACGTCTGTTAAAAATGGATCTTTCGTCTCTCGGCACCACGCTTTAAGAAGAGCCTGGTGTTGTGTCAACACGTTCTGGTACTTCGAACCACAAGAAAGATTCACCGTCTCACCAGGGTCCACTCTCAAATCAAACAATAACTCTGGTCTGTCACCCTCAGAAAAAACAACATACTTAAACCATTCAGAGCGCACCATTCGGCCCTGCATCTCAAGCCGCTGCGTATCGGTTGCCAGGTGCGACACCACATAATCTCGGCCTAAAAGATCGGTGTTCATCACACAAGGTACAAAACTTTTACCCGTCACACTGGGGCAATCAATTTGGGCAAAATCACACAAAGTAGGTAAAAGGTCCACGCCTGCAATCAGGGCATGCTTGTTCACCGAGCAATCAATAACACCGGGCAAACGCACAATCAAAGGCACCCCAACCACAGACTCGTAGAGCATCAACTTGACCACCCACTCGTGTTCTGCCACCCCCTCACCGTGATCACTGGTCAACAACACCAGCGTCTCGTCGGTAAGCCCAGCGTCATCCAGCGCCAGAAGCACACGTCCAACCTGTTCATCAACACGTTCAACCAAACGATAATACCCAAACAAATACTTTTGCCAATCGGTTTCATCCCAATCTACTGTCCAATTGGCTTCATTGCCATAGTGCGTACGTGCGCGACACGTCGTGATAAATTCTGGCTCGTTTTGATCTCGCACAAAATTTGGCGGCAAAGGAGGCAAGTCATCCAGACCGGGTTCGGGTGTCAATTGCCCCTGGTCCATAATCCAATAACAAATGTCGTGTGGGTTGTGCAACGACGTCACCAACAAAAATGGCTGCGTGTGTTTCTCTTTTATAAAACCGATGGCCTGATCAACCCATACGGGATCGGTCTCCGTTCCAAAACGAGGATCCACACCTTGAGAATATTCGGGCCCCAAGAAATCAAAACCACGACGTTCTCCCGCGTGCCATTTGCCAGCGTAAGCTGCCAGATAACCACCCGCCCGAAATACATCTCCAAAATTGGGTATATCAACAGGCATTTCGGGCCCATTCACCTCTACACCCGTCTCGTGCGGCATCAGTCCCGTCAACAAACTACATCGTGAAGGACCGCATACTGGCGATGCACAATAAGCACGATCAAACCGCATCCCCCCCGAAGCCAGGGCGTCTATATGGGGCGTCTGAACATAGGCATTCCCATAAAGGCTCAAAGCCCGCCGTGTCAACTGATCCAAAAGAATGACCAACACATTTGGTTTTGGCACACCGCCCCCTTATTTCACCACCGATTTTTCACCCAAATGTTCTTCAATCCACCCCTTCAATGGCACATCATCTGGTTTGGGCGACGTATAGCCGTTCCCACCCGATGGACTTGCACCCAACAACTGTTGTCGGATCGGATCACATCGGTCCATATAGTGAGCCACCGTCATATTATCACGTGGGCGCAACCAACGATAACCATAGCCATAAAATAATGTACGTCTGGGCCCATCCCAATAGTTCTCACTGCTGGAATGCCACACGCGTCGATCAAAAATAACCGCCCCCCCTTTGGATACACGGGCCTGAACGGCATTCTCTGGCATTGTTTTGCGATCTTCTCCTGGAAACGTGTTGGACTTTTGAGACCCTGGTACCGCCGTAAAATTGCCCCGCCCCGGCTCGGAAGAGTCCGTCAAAAAAAATGCCACCTTCAACGACACCATAGGTCTCGGATCTGTCTCAAAATCTATATTCAACCGGCCACTGTCTTGATGAAAGCCCAGCCCCCAACCGTCTTTTTCAAGCGACTTGCCCGGGCCAGCAGGCGGCGTGACAATCATATGGGAGTGATACAAATTGATATTCCAATTCATCAGCCCCCACACTTTGGGGATCGTTTTATACCAATCCAACAATTCCAAAAAAATGTCGTCTTTGCCAATAAAATCAAGTTTATTTGTCCGCTGGTCCGGCGCAATACCCTCTTCCTGGCGGTATTCTTGATCTACCCGATCCACAACAGGAATCAATTCTTCGACCAAATCATCGGGCAAAACATCTTCCAACACAAAAAAACCGTCGCGCTCAAATGCCAAACGCTCAGCCTCTGTTACCACATAATCGACACAACGTGGATCCATATCTTTACTCCTTTAACGAACATCTATTTAATCCCAATCACCATTGAATCGGGACCCACCAAATGTTCGACACGTGTCTCATTGAACCCCGCTTCTCGCATCCACCCCATACAATCGGCACCCGTGTAATCAAAACCACCAGGCGTTTCAATCAACATATTCAAACTCATCATCAAACCAAACGCATTTTTTGACCGATCATCATCAATAATCGAATCATACACAATAAATGCGCCGCCAGCAGGCAATGCATCATAGGCCTTTTGGATGAGTATTTTCTTTTGTTCCAAATCCCAATCATGTAAGATATGCCCCATCATAATCACATCCACGTTAGGCAATCCTACCTCAAAAAAACTGCCTCCCAAAAAAGATACCCGTTCAGTTAATCCGTTTTGTTCAGCATAATCTTCAAATACAGGCCCCACTTCGGGTAAGTCAAACCCTACCCCAGTCAAATGCTCATTGGCCAATGCCACTTGCACGGCCAAATCACCTTGCGCCGTTCCCACATCGGCAAATGTTTTATAATCTTTCCAGTTAAATTTCTGAGCAATGGCCATGTTGGCACCCCGGCTCACCCCAGTCATTGCGCCCAAAAACTCTCTTAATCGTGCAGGGTCTGCATACAAAGCCACAAAAGGCGATGCACCACCATCTTTGGTTTCATTTTGAGATTTCCCCGTGCGCACAGCTTCTGTCAAATGCCCCCAAAACCCAAACAAACGGTGGTTCGCCATTTCCAAGATACCACCAATATAAGACGGCTTGTTTTTATCCAAAAACAGATCTGTTTCAGTCGTATTGTGATACGTCCCATCCTCGCGATTGAGAAACCCAAGTGCCACCAACGTATCTAAAAAATCTCGCCCAGCACGCGGGTGTAGTCCCAACCGTCCCTGTAGCGTTTCTAAATCTTCAGGATGTTTGGCCAATTCTGTAAAGACCTCCATTTCCACCGCACTGAGCAGTGTCTTTGAAGCCCAAAAGGCCAATCCCGTTTGTAATATATGTTCTGGCGTGGGTTGTTCTGCCATATCGATCTCCCTTAACGTATCGTTTTATATTTCCCCCTGACAAAGGATAATAAATACGCCCCCCATCTAAAAGGGAAAATATGTCTCTTTGTAAAAAATGGATCCCTCACCTGATTTGCGACGCACATCTCTCATCCCTACACGCTTATCAGATAATCTCTTCGGCACCCTCAATAAGTGGCCGAAAATCGATAATGCCCGTGCCAGGCCCTTTGGGTACCGTCATTTGCCCATCGAAAATTTCTAAAGCAGGTTCAAACAATTCCCGATACTTTTCAATGCCGCGCTTGTATTCCTGATACTTACCAATGTCGGGTGTGTATGATGCAAAGATCAACATATAAATAAATCCAAACCCGCCCGAGATATGTACGGTTGTTGGCATATTGGCCACCGCAGCCATTTTGGCCACCCGCGTCGAACGAATTAGCCCCCCATAATAATGCAAATCGGGCTGTACGATATTCACAGCTTGGTTGGCTATCATCCAGCGAAACCGCCGCTGGCTCGATTCCTGCTCACCACCCGATACCGGAAGGGTCAACGTATCGGTCACCAACTTGGTATCTTCCAAATGATCAAATGGACAGGGTTCTTCAAAATATACGGCACCAATATCTTCCAACATCCGCCCCTTCTCAATAGCCAATGGCGGATCATACGAACTATTCGAATCTGCGTGAATATCAATTTCATCACCCAATACTTTTCTCGAAAGCGGGATCAACATATCTGTTCGATTGGGCAAAGCATCTTCATTGCGGCTCATCCGCCCACCAATCCGAAATTTCACCGCCTTGCCACCCGTTTCGTCTAATAACGATTGCAAGTATTCAACTTCTTCCTCTGGTGTGCTGTCTCGCCGCCCACTCGCCACATAAAACGGAGCTGATTCACGAACCGCCCCCCCCATCAAGTCGGCAATCGATTTGCCAGCCACACGCCCCAACAAATCCAATATCGCCATTTCCACCCAAGCCACTGGACACCAAAGGGCTTGACCCAAAATCTTGTAATTGCTGCTGTGCCGATACACGCCCCACAAATGGTCTTCCAAATCGCGCGCATCTTTGCCAATAAAATAGGGAATGATCAACTTATTTAAGATCGGATAAAAGACCGACGCCTTGCCATTGGTAAATGCCAATCCTTCGGCCCCATCTGTCGAACGCACATGTACATAATACTCCCGGTCTTTTTTCAACAACCGCATCGACTCTATAATCACTGGTTGATCCAACCCAGCCAAATGCAAAACTGGCGCAGATGCTGCCGCTTCCAAAGCCTCAACGCTAACTTGCTCTGCCATATCAAACCGCCTTTCTTATATCATGAGGAGATCATCAGATACATCTTTCCTGTCATGAGATACATGTACAAGACAGATCATCCAACAAAAAAAAAGCCCGATCACTAAGTGTGAACGGGCTCCTTATCTTGTTTATAATTAAGGTAGGTGTTACCGTGCCTTTAACCATTCCAGTAAAAGATCTACTTGACGAAGCCCCTTCTCGTTTGCTTGCTGCGGTTCCTGTGCCACATACCCAAACGCGGTGAATTCACAAGCGTCTCCGATGAAGTGCCAAAATCGATAGATAGGATTGCCGAACAAATATAATTACCTGCCCGGCACAACGGGCTGCGTCCACGCCATCTCATAGTCCTTTGGCCCCGTCGGGTTTGGATGCACAACATCTGACCGGACCACAGCCCTAACATAACACTCGTTTCCTGTAAATGTGTAAGCGGGCTTAAGATCGGTCGTCTCGTGCAAAACCTGACCGATCTCCTTCGAATAAACGCGCGTGGTCCGAATCTCACACCCATCAGAATCCCGCACTGCCTCGCTCGATGTATCCACACCAAGCGGCGAGCCAATAAACTGCGTGGTATAACGAACACCTTCCCGGGGATTGATCGCGAGGGTGATCCCATCTTTGTCCATCACAATCTCGTCGAGTTCTACCCCCGAACTGCAGTAATAGTCTCCACGATTGACCGCACCGAGAATGTGCTCCGGCGTCAGCCAATGAGCCTGCACGCAAATCCACGCGCGCCCAGGCAGTGCCGTGTCGCCCAACTCCCAATGATGTGCATAGGTGTGGCAATCATCTGTTGCCAATCCGTAAAGGAGATCCCCACCATTACCCAACCGAAGCGTTAGGGCCACATCCCAAATCCGTTCCACACAACAGTGGCGATCATCTCCAAATGTGTTGCACATGTTCAGGGCCGTATAGATCTCAATGTGTCGAAGATCCTTAACTGCTGCAATGCTTTCAGCCGTCGCATTCCACCCAAAATTAGGATGATTCAAAAACACCAAGACTTCTGAGCCAGAGGATATACCCTGCGACCGAGCAGCGTGAAGCGTTGCTTGCATAGCACGCTCACTAACCTTTGGGTCGTGCTGTGGTGCAACAGCCTCGGGAGTGTTAAAAACATTAATCCAATGTGTCTGGCTGCCATCCT
>JBLHJX010000106.1:0-16600 GCA_047619225.1 Candidatus Latescibacterota bacterium | reverse complement strand
AGCTTGCTTCGGAACTTGCCCGAACCGCTACAGGAAATACACTTTATTTACTTGACGAACCGACCACGGGGTTGCATTTTGAAGACATCCGCGTGCTCATTGAAGTGCTGGACCGTCTTGTAGACAGAGGAAATACCATGCTCGTCATTGAACACAACCTCGACGTTATCAAGCGCGCTGACTGGATTATCGACTTGGGTCCAGAAGGGGGCGAGGGAGGAGGCCAAATCATCGCCGCAGGAACACCCAAGCAAATAGCACAGACCCCAAACTCATACACCGGTGAATTTCTCAAAGAGGTATTGGCACTATGATTCGTATTGATTTTGGCACCCTTTACGAATTTGAGCAAGAAAACACACAACTCAAACAAGAAAATCGGCAAAAAATCGCCGACTTTATCGCACTTTGTGAAAAACATCAGGCAACGCTTATTGAACAGCGCGATTGGAGCACACCAGACCTGATCCACTATGTGGGTATTACGGCGCACATTGTTATCACCATCATGGTTTCAGACAAGTACCTTGCAATTCAGACCAGTCAAATACGTGAAAAGTTTACCACCTATAAGGCAGAATACGTTTCTGTGCCGGACCGGATGACAGTCTCTATTGAGCAACCACCCGTTGAAAAAATGGAATTGCATGAAGTAATTGCATGCCCCCATTGCCACAAAAAGACACCTTATGATGGCATGATGCAGCACTGTGTTCATTGTGGTGATACGCTGGATAACGTGATCAAAATTTGCCCCAATGGCGAACAAAAGATCGCTTTTCATCCCTCCTTTACATACTGCCCAAATTGTGGAACCGAACTCGTACCCGAAATTTACGAAGGCCCTCCCCTAACCGAAATGGATCCCAACGGTCTCATATGGGGTGTTCCGCTTCAAGATGAGACCATAGAAGATGAGGGTCTCTTTCCTGAAGACCCACCCAGTTCGCCCTTTTTATAAAAAAACCGCCCAATGTGATTGGGCGGTTTTTTTTATAAGAAAAAAGACGTTTACCGATTTTTATAATTCCGTCGATAGTACGCTTGATAATCTGTTCCCTCTTTAATCTTCCGCCACCAATCTTCGCTGGCCACATACCACTCTGCAGTTAATCGCAATGCACTTTCAAAATCGTGTTTCGGTTTCCAACCCAAGTCCATCACCTTTGTGGCATTCAAAGAATACTTCATATCATGGCCGGGGCGATCGGTAACGTGTTGGATTAAATCTCTCGGCTTCTCCAAAACCTCTAAAATTTTCTCCACAACATCCATGCCGTTGGCCTCATTCTCTCCACCCACATTATATGCCTCTCCAACAGACCCCTGGTGCAAAACCAGATCTATCGCCTCACAATGATCGGTCACATACAAATGATCTCGCACGGCACTGCCATCCCCATAAACTGGCAAAGATAAATTATCAATCGCATGGGTAATAAACAAGGGCACGCGTTTTTCTGGATATTGAAAGGGTCCAATATTATTCGATGCCCGCGTGATAACAACAGGCATCCCATAAGTAATCGCAAAAGATTGTGCCATCATATCACCCGCTGCTTTTGCGACTGAATAAGGATTGCGAGGGGCCAAAGGAGAACCCTCAGTCCACGGATCCTCATCATCGGCCAACGACCCATATACTTCATCGGTGCTCACTTGTAAAAATCGCTCTACCTCATGGCGTCTTGCGGCATCTAATAATGTATAGACAGCCAATGCATTGGACCGCATGAAATCTTCAGCACCCATAATACTGCGATCTACATGGCTTTCGGCAGCAAAATTAGCCACAAAATCGACCCGCTGCATGATATGGCCCACCAACTCAGAATTACCAATATCCCCCTGCACAAACTCATATCGAGAATTACCTTCTATGTCTCGCAAATTCTCTAAATTGCCCGCATAAGTCAGCTTGTCCAAATTGATCACATGATAATCGTCATAAGTATTCAAAATGTGGCGCACAAAATGGCTGCCAATAAACCCTGCCCCCCCTGTTACAAGAATTGTTTTCACACCATACCCCTTTCAATGGTCACACATTATTTACTTATTATATAATGTTACAGAAACAACTTCACCATCATACCCAAATAAACCAAATACAACACAAACAAAAACACACCTTCACTGCGCGTAAGCCGATGACCCGTGCGCATCATAACAAGCATACTGATCACAATGATCAACATCGCAGGAAAAGAAAAATGAATCACACGGGCTTGAACCACCAACGGATTGACCAAAGCCGATGCGCCTGCAATCCAGCAGATATTTAAAATATCCGCACCTAAGATATTGCCCACCATCAGCTCCCCATGCCCTTTTTTGGCAGAAGTCACCGCTGTTGCAATTTCGGGTAATGATGTCCCTATCGCAACAACGGTCAACCCAATAACAGCCCCACTCACCCCCAAAAATTCAGCGATCACAGTTGCAGAACCAACAATATAATGGCTGGAAATGAGAACCCCGACAACCCCTATCACAAACCAAAAAATAAGTCCACCCAGTCCTTTACCTTTAATCGCGTCTTCAATCTCGGACAACTCATCTAAATTTTCGGGTTCTTGAGAACGCTTACGCATCACATAAGCAAAAACCATATATACTACAAACAATAAGACCAGAACCCCACCCTCACCGCGACTCAGCGTGTGGTCGTTAAAAACCATCGCATAAGCAACCACATCGACAACAATAAGAAAAATACCTGTCGTTTTTAACAAAAACGGATTGACAGCAATAGGTGCTGCGGCAAAAAATGCACCCAAACCCAAAGCCACACCATCATCAACGATAACCGAACCTACAGCATTTCCCAACGCCATCTCAGGTTTGCCTTCAAATGCCGACATAACAGAAACAGCCAACTCGGGGGATGTCGTTGCCAAACTCATCAACACAATCCCAATCAGCATTTGGGGCACCTTTAAATATTCGGCAATGCCCACTGCCCCATCGACAAACCAATCGGCACATTTTGTCAAAACCAGAAAACAAAGTATCAAAACACCTATGGCACCCCAAATACCCACAACATGCTCCAATCACCAAGAAGAAGAGAGAAGGAAGAAGAAAGAAGAGATATTCCAATCAAAAGTCTCTTCTTTCTTCTTCCCTTTTTCTTAAACAATAAAAATTTCAGTAGGTCTATCTGGCGATGCAACCGCCAAAGGGAAATTTTGAATCCCACGTTGTACAAACATCTCTTGGCAAGTTCTGCGCGCCAAGTCGGGATGATTATTTTTTTCGCTCAAATGGGCCAATACGGCTTGTTTCACCCCTTCGGCAACCAAATCACACAACGTATTGGCAGCACCATCGTTGGGTAAATGCCCATGCCGACCACTGATTCGTTTTTTCAAATGCCACGGATAAGGCCCGTCCATCAACATCTTGTGATCGTAATTGGCCTCCATTGCCACGAAATCTACGTCTCGCAAGCGTTGATAGACCAACTGTGTCATCACCCCCATATCGGTGGCAATGGCAACCTTCACGGAGCCATCGGTCACAACAAAATTGACAGGATCACTCGCATCGTGTGGTAAAGCAAAAGGCTGAAATTCCAGATCACCAATAGAAAAAACTTCATCATTTTCAATTACGTGAATCCGTTCAGCCCCTCGAAAGGTCGCTTTAGAACCATCCAGCGTCCCTTGCGTCATCCACACGGGAAACCCATATCTTCGTGCCATAATGCCCACACTTTTAATATGGTCTGAATGTTCATGGCTGACCACAATCCCCTGCAAAGTGTTTGGACTCACGCCAATACTACTCAAGCGACTTTCGATTTGCTTGCCTGTCAGCCCTGCATCTACCAATATATTTGTAGAACCATTTTGGATATAAATTGAATTTCCTGAACTGCCACTGGCCAACAGGCACACTTTCACCCAACAACTCCTCTTCTAAAGGTGAGACGTAAAAGTTTTAACCTCTCGCCTCTTACGTCTTGCCTCTTACCAATTTTAGCCTCTACCTGCCTCTAATAAAATGCCATACTCACAAAAGATACCATCTGTTGTGTTTCATGATCCACTATATGATCATACTTTAACAATTCACCCCGATTGGCATGCATAGTTTGTAGCATCGTATAAATAGAGGATGTACCACAAACACGTGTGCGATCGCACTCCCGAATCACCACATCAAAATAAGCATCTGCATCCATTGCACCCGCTTTTTCAATTAACGCATGATCCACGGTTTCTACATCGGCAACAAAATCGGCAGTCAGCATATCGGCATCACCAAATCGTTGCCCCACATGACTCAAATCGACACCCGCAATAAAACACACACGTTTGCCTGAGGCATCCAAAACATGTTGCAACCCACGCACAAACTCGGCTACGACAGATGCAGATTGGGGATTTTTCCTGTCTTCAACCATCTCGTGAAAGGATCCACATAAAATAGGCACAAAGGGAATATCTTGATCGGGATAGAGATATTTCAAAAACACCGCTTGAAATTCTATGGCGTGCTCTTCTTTGTGCGCAAACTCATCGGCAAAGACATCTAAAGGTGCAATCTCAGCAATTTGATCAATGATCTCACGGTCGGCATTTAAAACACCGAAAGGCGTTTCAAAATCTTTGCGACTCATCACAAAGGTTTTGCGTGCCGAATGGCCCGTTCCTAAGACAACAAACAGATCCGGTGGCGGAGACTCTGCCAAAGCTTTATAGGCCCAAGCAAAACAAGGACCGCCCCGATTAAAATCGATATGGGGCGCAATCAATGCTTTGAGAGGCTCATTTTTTATACCTGTAGGGTGCCCTGGTCCCTCATCAAAAAAACCATCAATCATAGTTCTCAACGTGTTTGCATCATCTGGGTATGACAACCCAGCATGTGCCGCTGGTCGTGTCAATGCGTTTCGAAATGCCGTTTCGTTTTCTTCTCGCCGAGTCATAGAACGTTTGTTATGAAGCAAAAAGGCATCATCTAACTGCCCAATCAATTCAACAACCTCGCCTACAGTAACCACAGAACCTTGAAACTGTTTGGAAAAAGCATTTTTCAAATCCTGCACAGACTGAGCACCATTCATTTGCGTCATTAAAAAATAAGCCGTCTTGGGCACAGCCATACCGGGTGCCAACCCCTCGGGGTCGCGCAAATAAATAAGCTGTTTCCCTTCAATTTCGACAGGAAACGCATCGACATATCGCACACATGGGTTCTCTATCATTGCAACATCCTATTCATTGGCCACGCGCGCGATCCAAATGCTCACCTCATACAACAACACAAGCGGCAAAGCCATCAACAACTGAGAAATCGGGTCAGGTGGGGTCAAAATAGCCGCCAAAATAAACCCAATTAAAATGGCATACCGGCGCCCCTTGCGCAACCGTGCAGACGTAGCGATACCAATTTTTGCTAGGAAAAACGTCAAAACAGGCAATTCAAATACCACGCCAAATGCCAACAACAACCGAATCACAAAACCGATATATAACCCAATATCAAACTGTGCGGTCACCCCCGTGTCTGCTGTCATACCCACAAAAAAGACCATGGCCAGTGGAATCACAAATAAATATGCCACGAGTGCACCCAGTACAAAACACAATGTTGAAGATCCAATCACAAACGTCGCAAAATTTCGTTCACGGGCAAACAAACCCGGGGCAATAAACAGCCACAACTGGTAAATCAAAATGGGCAAAGCCAGAATTGCCCCACCGACCACGGCAATTTCTAACTTGACCATAAACAGGCCCATTGGTTTCAACGTCTGCAAGACAGGTGGAAATTCCATGACTCGAACAGGTCGCGTTAACAGACGCAAAATATCATCGACAAAAATCCCACAAAAAATGGCACCAACAATGATGGCGGCCAAGCCCTTTAAAATATGCCAACGCAATTCCTCTAAATGATCCAAAAATGGCATCGGCATGCCTTCGTCAACCAAGCCCTCTTCATGCGCTATGCCTATGGATGCCACAGTCCCTTCAGGCACACGCGCCACCAACCCCTCTGAGGCCTCATCTTCTTCTGGACGACGAATTGCCACAACGGAAATGACCATCAAAACCATCACCAAACACAACTGAGAAAAGAAATCCCCAAATCGAGCATAAATCGATAGATCTGTTCTTCTCACCACATTTTCGTGCAAAATAGCCTCCACGAAAATCTCCGATTCTTGCAACCGTCGCCCATACGGATCAATAAACATCGATACGCCTGTATTTGCACACCGGATCACGGATCTTCGATTTTCTATCGCTCGAAACACCGCCATCTCGGCGTGCTGATAAGGGCCAGAGGTACGCCCAAACCACCCATCGTTGGTAATCACCACCAAAAACTCAGCACCAGCGACCGTCAATTCACGTGCCAACCAAGGAAACACCGAATCAAAGCAAATCATGCCTGAAAATTTGCCACCCGGAATTTCAAAAACCGTTCGCACCTTACCCGACTCAAAATCGCCACTCACATATCCTGCCCCGCTCCAGCGAATTTCTCGTAAAAAAGAAAGCAACTTAGGAAAAGGGGCCCGTTCTCCAAAAGGCACCAGCTTTACCTTATCATAATAAGGGAGATGATCGCCCCCTGGTGTAAACAAGAAGGACGAATTATAGCGCCGATCTCGCACCGGATCTTCTTCATATCTATTGGCACCCATGTACAGATAGATGCCCAGCGAATCAACCAAGGCCTGTGTCCTGGCCTGATAGGTACGGTGCACTGAGCTTTGGAAATAAGCAGGCAATGCCGCTTCAGACCAAACCACCAGCTTCGCCCCCGTTTCCTTGGCTTGAATGGTCAAGGGTTTGATATGGTCAAAATTGTGATCAAACCCCCAATGAGATTTTTCTGTAGGTGGAATATTCTGCTGTACAAGAGCCACCGATAGGTCTCCCTCAGGCACTGGCTCCGACAACCGCCACACGCCAAAAGCCAAAGGTAAGACAAAAACCGATACAAGCACGCCAATCCATTTGCCACGGTGTCTACTTTGCCAGAGCATCAACACAACCACATTCACCAACACAACCCAAAATGAAATGCCGTACACACCTGTTGCCTCAGCAAACTGAATGAGTGGCAAATAATCAGCTTGGGAATGCCCCAACAGCGTCCAAGAAAACCCCATATCACTTAGGCTATTGACGTATTCAATACCCACCCACAAAAAAGGCGTTAACCACAGCCCAAAACGGGATGAACGTTGCAAAATAAAAGACCACACCCAAACAAACAAACCCCGAAACAACGACATATAAAAAATTGCGCCAGCCATACCCGGTGGGGTAATCCACGCAATCCAATAGATCGTTGCACCATAAAACACAAGCCCCTGTACAAACCCAGCACCAAAAGCACTGCGTCCGCTCAGATTTTTTGCAGAAGGAAACAATGGTATCAAACTAAGACACGCTAAAAAGCCCAATGGCACAGGTGGAAAAGCCGCTGCCATTATCAAACCAGACACGGCAGGATAAACCAACGTCAACATCCACCAAGAATTACGATCCTGGCCCATCCTATCTCCCCTCATTGGCCACAGGCCATACCAGCGGCCCATTCTTAAATGGTCGAACCAATTGACTGTCTACCCCATAAAAAAACTCATGATCTTGGGCACGTGGGGCATACCAAACCCGCTCAGCGATCTCGCGACATGTGCGCATCTCACCCAAAGTGGCCAACCTCGTATTATCCAAGGTATGAAACCACAGCCCCAACATACCATCAACAACCACAGCGCCCATTGGCGTTTCTACCAACGTAGCCAAGTGCCCTCGCAACCCCATTGAAAAACCTCGAAGCGGCACACCCAACCGAACCCCGATCTTTTCGGCCAAAAGTGCGGTCAACCGCGTGGTATCGCCACAAAAACAGCCCGCCAAACGCGGTATCGTTTCTATCGATGCGCCATTGGATACACGTGACCAAGTTGACGAATGCCTGGTTACACAAGGATGATGCACCCACATTGCGGCGGCGCACAACGCGTCTTGCCAACTTGAAAATCGGTCAGAAATCATCGCGGCCACCTGATCCAAAGCATCCGTCGCAGACAAATCAACACTGACCTTGCCATCTAAGTCTGCCAAATAAAAGTCAGAAGGCGCACCCTCACGCGTGGTTTCCATTGCATAATTAGGCAAACGGCTTAAAATAAAAGATCGAAACGCATTTAAAAAATCAGCATCTGTTGAATCGGGACGGTCTTGCTTATCACCACCAAATTGTTCACGGACCAAAATGCCCGTATCAAAACCAAAAGGAAAAGCACCCGTCCAAACCAAATCACCCAGATCGTTCACCACATCAATATGCAACCGGGCCACATTTGAAAGTCCATTTGCCCACTTCGCGCGAAAGGGAAACACCAAAGGGATTTCAATCTGCCCTTTGGTTCCCTCACAAGCCCACGCGAAGGGCCCTTGCTCATACACACCATCGGTAGGCAAATCCATTCGAACCTTCACGTGCCCCAAATGTGCGCCATCGATGGCAAACCGACAATTTAAAAAAATAGGACTTGGATCCCCACCCCAAACAGGCTTACCCAAATCCATTGAATCAACACAAAAGGCCGACTCATTATTATATAGGTCGCCAAAAACCAAAGGGGTATCTCTTGTCCAGGTCACCCGACTGGGCCACGCCAATGAATCGGGCATGGGAACTTCATGAAAACCAACACGCAGAGCCAGCCCTGCCAAACCAACTTCATTCCACAATCCATCACTTGAAAATGACAACCGTGCAAAAAATCGGTGGTCATCCAAATATTGAAAGTCACCTTCGGCAACTGACGGGGCATCTAAGACCCGAGCCGCATCATCACCCAACTCTTCACCTGGGCAAGCAAAATGAGCCTCATTCACCAGCTCACCCCGATCATCCACAGCATACAACCACCGTGTTGCGTGATCATGCAAAGGATTGAGCATCACCGCCAAATGCGCGCGATTATACCATTCTTCGTGATCGGGTCTTGCGCCAAATTCTGTTAATCCTTCAGCCAGCACAGACACAGTAACCTGTCCATCGCACAGAGAAATGCCCACATGCGTCTTGCGGCCATCTTCATCTGGCCCCAACAACAGCGTATATTCGCCTTGAGAAAAACGCACGGTATCAAAAGCTTGCGCATCTGCAATTGCTTGAGGTGCCGGTAAAACCTGTGCCCAACGCATAGAACCACCCATAAAATCGAGGTTGCTAAATACGACAAGAATGGTAGAATATAAGGGTGTAAACTATCCTTGTCAATCACACACAGACAAGGGACAACCAACGACCAAGAATCCCATAACCATAGAAATAATAAATATTTAAAATGCTCCCAAACATCCAAACAGAACTAGAGACCCTGCGAGAGCAAAACCGTTTTCGCAGCACCCGACGTATAGAATCGGCACAAGAACCACGAATCAGGATTGATGGCCGTGACTTAATTCTATTTTGTTCGAACAATTATCTCGGCCTGGCCAATCACGCCATTTTGAGAACGGCTGCAATTGAAGCGATTAATTGTTACGGCACCAGCACGACCGCATCGGCACTCATCTCGGGTTATATGGCCCCCCATGCTGAACTGGAAACATGCATGGCTAAATTTTTGGGCACAGAAGCTGCCGTCGTTTTCCCAACGGGTTATACCGCCAACTTGGGCGTTATTTCTATCTTAATGGGATCTAAAGACATTATCTTCAGCGACCAACTCAATCACCGAAGCATTATTGATGGGTGTCGGTTGTCACGTGCCCAAACAGAAATCTATAAACACAGCGACGCCGATCACCTGCGCTCAAAACTTCAAAAAGCAAAAAAATATCGTCGTCGCCTCATTGTTACCGACGGTGTCTTTTCTATGGATGGCGACATTGCCCCCTTACCTGCGCTCGTTGCACTCGCCCAAGAGTTTGACGCCATCCTCATGGTTGACGACGCACACGGAACAGGTGTTCTGGGTGCATCAGGGCGTGGTACTTTTGAACATTTCAACCTTTCAGCCAACGACATCGACATTCATATGACCTCGGGAAGCAAAGCCTTAGGCGCATCGGGTGGTTTCATTGCCGGCAGCACAGATCTCATAGATTTAATTCGCAACCGTTCTGCGCCCTACATTTATACCACGGCCATGCCCCCCGATGCCTGCGCCACCACAACAGCGGCCCTTGACCTCATATCCAACACGCCAGACATTCGCCAACGCCTCTGGCACAATATCAAAACCATTCGCAATGGGCTTCAAATACTGGGATTTGATCTGGGCACCTCCCAAACGCAAATCATACCCATTATTATTGGAGAAGACACAAAAACGGTTGCAATCTCAAACGATCTTTACGAACGTGGTATTTATCTATATGGCATCCGCCCACCCACCGTGCCCGAAGGACAAAGTCGTTTGCGTCTATCCGTCATGGCCACACACTCCGAAGAAGACATCCACGCCTTGCTCAACGCAATGGCTGCAATACGGAAAACCTTTTTTAGGAATCTATAAATGAAAACAGAACGCCTCACCTTTACCAATACCACAGGCCATCAATTGGCCGCACGATTGGAACGCCCAGACGAAGGCACACCCAGAGCCTATGCGCTCTTTGCCCACTGCTTTACCGGCACGAAGAATCTCCGCGCAGTAAGCAACATTGCCCAATCGCTCACAGAACAAGGCATTGCCGTCTTTCGTTTTGATTTCACAGGCCTTGGCGAAAGTGAAGGTGATTTTTCCGACACCAACTTTTCATCCAACGTTACCGACCTTGTCGCTGCCGCCAATTTCCTCGATTCAAACTATGAAGCCCCAAAAATTCTTGTAGGACACTCCTTAGGGGGCGCAGCCGTTTTGCAAGCCGCACACAGCATTCCATCGGCCATTGCAGTTGCAACAATAGCCGCGCCCTTTGAACCTTCGCATGTCTTGCATCTCATATCAGACAGACAAGAAGAAATTGAAAACACGGGCGAGGCACTTGTCGAAATTGGTGGGCGATCTTTCAAAATTAAAAAACAATTTCTCGACGACTTAGAAGACGCCAGCATGGAAGAAACGGTAAGCACACTCAAACGCGCCCTTATTATCTTTCACTCACCGGTAGACAACGTCGTTGGCATCGAAAACGCCCGTAAAATGTTCTTTGCGGCGCGCCACCCCAAAAGTTTCATCACCCTCGACCAAGCCGACCACATGCTCTCAGACCCCAGCGACTCACAATATGTGGGCACCGTTATTGCCGCTTGGGCACACAAATACGTCGTAACCACAACAAGTACAACCGACCCCACGCCGCCAGAACCCGTTGTTGTCCGCGCCGACAAATCGCGCTACCGCACAGAAATCACCATCAATGGTCACAAGATCATTGCTGACGAACCCCAAGAAATGGGCGGCACCGACCAAGGCCCTACACCATACGACCTATTGCTCGCCTCTCTCGGTTCGTGCACGGCCATCACCTTGCGCATGTATGCCGACCGCAAAAATTGGCCCCTTGAAAACATTGACATTTCGCTCACACACACCAAACAACATGCTCAAGATTGCGAAGAATGCGAAACAAAAACCGGTCAAATCGATCACATCACGCGTGAAATCAACTTAACCGGTTCATTGGATGAGGAACAACGCGCACGCTTATTGGAAATTGCGGATCGCTGCCCAGTGCATCGTTCTTTGCACAATGAAGTTGTTGTGAAAACAGACTTGAAAAAATCCTAATCATTGCGCGTAAATGGGTTGGATACGTCAGCTCGAATGAAATATATTATTGCTGACAAATCCCCTTGTCTTCCCCATTAAAAAGTGGAAGAGCGATTGCTCTTTTGGGCAAGGGGCTGATTTCTAAATTCAATCTGTCTCAAACGCACAGATCAGTCCCACCTGATATGATACTTTACCCGAACAGTTGCAACAATATCCACTTCCCCGCCAGAAATGGACGTATCTGCAGACATCATGGCCTCGGCACGCACGCTTTTATAAACGGGTGCGGGTGCCCGATTAGAAGTGCTCACCCACAGCAAATTACCCAACTTCACCCCTGCCCCAGTGGCAATAGCTTCGGCTTGTTTTTTCGCATTTTTCATAGCGTTTGTTAGAGCCATTTGATACGCCCCCTCCGAGTCACGCACCTGAAACGTCAGCCCCATCACCCGATTGGCGCCCGCATCAATTGCCCCATCAATCACCTGCCCAACCTTTTTAATATCCAAAATATCGACCTCAACCGTGTTGTGAACCCGATATCCAATGGGTCTGGGATCTTTCTGCCGCCCATCTTTATAGTCGTATTGTGGATCAACCTGAAATTGTGTGGTGCGAATTTGCGCTGGCGCGATGCCAAATTTCTTCAGCTGCTTGCCCATCTGGCTCATTTTCCCGGCATTCTCTTGTGTGGCTTTAATCGCTGTCTCGGCGAATGTTTCTACCGACAATTGGATCACGGCCTGATCGGGCTCTCTTGCAAATGAAGCCGACGCACTCACCTCAATTGCTGGCACCATCTCATCATCCGCGACCACAGCCTGCGTCCACATCAACAATCCCATCATCACAACCCACATATATTTCATCTTTTTGCTCCTTTCAAACAGTCACCGATGTTTCATCTGTTACCGAATTTACCTGTTTTTCACGATCTGTTAGCTGCGTCTCAAACAAATCGTAATACATACCTCTCTGAACCACCAAACGATCATGTGTGCCCCACTCAACCAAATGCCCTTTCTCCAACACCAAAATCAAATCGGCCTTCCGCGCCATCGCCAACTTGTGTGTAATCACAAAAGCCGTACGTGTTTCCATAATACGATCTAACGTGCGATAAATCCGCGCTTCGGTCTTGGCATCAAGTGCAGACGTGCTGTCATCTAAAATAAGAACGCTTGGATTCGTCAAAAGGGTCATCGCCAAAGCCATACGCTGCTTCTGTCCCCCGGAAAGGGATACCCCACCCTCTCCGATTCGCGTTTCGTACTTGGCAGGCAAATCCATCACGAAATCGTGCAATTCCGCTGCTTTAGATGCCGCAACAACCTCATTGGGCGAAGCCTGCGGATTACCATATCGGATATTCTCAGCCAACGTACCTGAAAACAACATCGGCTCTTGAGGAACCATTCGAATATGCTTTCTCAAGGAAGACAAAGCCAAATCTTGAATGTCTTCTCCATCAATTGTAATACGTCCACCGCTGGGTGAATACATGCGCAACAAAAGATTTACCAAACTGGTCTTTCCCGCACCAGAAGCGCCCACCACACACACCATTTGACCTGGCAACACACCAAAGTTTACTCGATGTAATGCTTGGCGATCTTTATCGGGGTCATACTTCAAAGACACATTATTAAAGGTCACCTCACCGTGCAACTCATCAAGACGCACGGCATTGGGTGCATCTTCGATGGTAATATCTTCATCCATAATCTCAAAAATACGGTGCAACGCGGTCATCACCCACTGCACCATGATATTCATATTGGACAAAGACACCACGGGGCCAAACAGAAATCCGACGGATCCGTGAAAATAAAGAAATTCACCCAGCGTCATCTGACCATCGCGAATAGACAGAATGCCCAAATAAACCACAGCCGTCGTTCCCACGCCGCTGATCAATCCACACAACACACTCAAAGACGTATTTAAAACCGAATTGCGCATCTGTAATCGAAAAAAATCCGCGACGCCAGAAAAAAAACGTCGCAATTCGCGCAACTCACGCGCGAAAGCCTTCATCACCCGCACCCCATTGACGCCATCGCCAATGGTCCCATACACCGATGCATTGGCCTCGCGAATCATGCGATTGGTCAAACGAATACGCCTGACAAAAAACTGATAAACCACCACATAACCCGGCAGCGTCACCATGGCAATCATCGCCAACTTTGCATTGATCGAAAACAAAATAACCGTACCAATCAGCAGCGTCGCCACATCGGTCACCATACGGATAAACACCGAAGAAATACTCGACTCGACCGCATTCACATCATCCATCACACGCGCCATAATCTTGCCCGTTTGATAGCGATCAAAATACGACACCTGCAACTGTTGCAATTTGTGATACAAATCTTGTCGAATGCGGAACACCACCTCCTGCCCAATACGCGCAATCCCATACGTATACCCCCACTGCACACCCGCCAACAGAATGCGTAACCCGACATAAGCCGATGAAACCAAAACCAGCAACCGCACAGACCGGCTTTTATCAGACACCGGAAGAGGTGCATCTCGCCTCACGGATGGTTTGTCTTGGGTGGCCTGTTGAGGTCGTTCTGCTTTGGCAACGACTGTTTGTTTGGCCACTTTGCCAACTTGTAACACATCGTCGACCATCACCTTGCTCAGATAGCTGAAGGTAAAAGACGACAATGACGCCACCAAAGCAGCCAGTAACACCAGTGCCAATCTGCCTCGGTGTGGTTTTAGATAACCTTTTGCCAGACGTAAAAATTGTTCCATAAAAACCTCAAAGATCGGGAATCTGGGACAGAATTCCCTTAGGAACGGGAATTAAATAACACCAACAAATTCAGTGGCTACTGACGATGGACAATGGACGATGGATAAAGCAAAACCATCGTCTATCGTCTATCGTCAAGAAATGGCGACATTATTTAATCGCTGATCCTTAGCCTTGACACCTATCCTCTATTTCTAAACCGTTTCTAACTGCGCTGCAAATTGCTCTTCATAAAGTTGTCGATAATCGCCATTGGGCAACTTGACCAATTCTTCGTGTGAACCCACCTCTTTAATCTGCCCTTTATCCATCACCACAATCATATCCGCGTTAACAATAGTGGCCAATCGATGTGCTATAATAAAAGACGTGCGCCCAGCCATCACACGCGTCAGAGCCTTTTGGATAAGTGCCTCAGATCGCGAATCGAGCGACGAAGTGGCCTCATCCAAAATAAGAATGCCAGGTTGCGTCAAAATCGCCCGCGCAATAGCCAAACGCTGCTTTTCACCCACCGAAAGCACAACCCCCCCCTCCCCCACCACCGTATCGTATCCATCAACCTGAGCCATTATAAAATCGTGAACTTCTGCCGCACGAGCCGCCGCCATCACTTGAATGGGCGTGGCATGGCGATCACCATATTTCAAATTTTCGTAAATGGATGTGTGAAATAAAATCGACTCTTGCAATACCGCGCCAATATTTCGCCGCAAGGATTGTAACGTAGCATCTCTTATATCCACCCCATCCACCTCAATGGCCCCTTCAGTCACATCGTAAAACCGCATCAATAAACTTGTCAGGGTGGTCTTACCACAGCCCGTATGCCCCACCAATGCCACCGTGCGCCCCGCTGGCACCTCCAAATCAACGCCCCCTAATACGGGCTCACCTTTTACATATGAAAAATGTACATTGCGAAAACGCACATGCCCTTGAACCTGTGGCAAAGTTTGCGCTTGGGGCCGTTCAACAATCTCTGGCTCGGTATCTAAAACCTCAAAAATGCGCTCGACGGAAATCGACGTCTGCTCTAATAAATTGGACACCTCTGTAAACCGAACGGCTGGTGACAAAACGCGAAACACAAAAGCACTAAATGCAGCCACCTCACCATAGGTCATTTGCCCAACAATGACATAATAACACCCCAAACAATAAATCACCGTTTGCCCCAACCCACTCAACAAACCCGACGTGCCCGAAAAAGACGCCGAAAGCGTGGTCGTTTCTAATGCCGTGGTCAAAACCTCGCGCGTACCGTCGGCAAATGCCTCGGCTTCACGCCCTTCATTGGTAAATGACCGCACCAACCGCGTACCTTTGAGGCGTTCTTGCAAAGCATTGGCCACCTTATCCATCTTCTTCCAAATGGTTACATTCTTTCGCCGAATACGCTTCACGAACCATAAATAATTCACCAAATAAAGCGGCAGCAGAGCCAGCGTAATGAGCGACAATTGCCAACTGAAGTAAAAAATCATCACCAAACCAAACACAAACGAAATCAAATCGTTCACAATGGAAATGGTATTCCATGTCACCATATTTTGAATGCGTGACACATCGCCCATAATTCGAGCCATAATCTTGCCCGTACCCATCTGATCATAAAAGCGCAAAGACAGCTCTTGGATATGCCGGAACAACGCCAGCCGAATATCAAACACCAAGCGCTGCCCGACCAAATAGATAATCAAATAATTCCAATAGGTACCCGCAGCCGCCAACACATTCACCGCCAAGAATATCAAACAAATCGCAGAGGTATCTCCCCACTGCTCCAAACCGACCACATCGTCAATCACGAGCTTCATCAGCACAGGCGGCAACATACCCAACAGGGTCATAAACCCAGTCAGGCAAATGGCAATAGACAACCGCCCCCGAAACGGTCGGATAAATTGCCAGACTCTCATTAATGCACCCATGAAAACCTCAAAATCGGTGAGACCTAAGACGTGAAATATGAGAAGAAAAAAAACGTCCTTCCTAAAACTTAGGAAGGACGCCGAATAACCAAATTAAGTACACAAAGGGCATCATACCTTTTAGGAGTGCAACACGCAAAATTTGCGCGACCACTTTTTCAGATCAACACTCAAAAATGA
>JBLHJX010000105.1:0-16754 GCA_047619225.1 Candidatus Latescibacterota bacterium | reverse complement strand
TGGCGTTGTTCGGCTGTGGGATTTAACTGATGTACCACCGAGTCATGGTCCACATCACAATTGTGTTGGCGCATTGCTTTAAAGGGCGGTGGCTGACCTTCCAGATCTTCTTCCGTCACGTCATCAATGGGCAAATCTTTGTCCATATATCGTTGCGCATATTCGGGGGTAGGATCATACGGCGGATGCGGGCCGGGGAAACCAATCTCCATAAACAAGGGTTCCGTTTGCGGATGGGTATCCAACCACCACGTGGCCATATTGCCCACAAACATATCTGGATGCGTGTCTTCAGGCAGTTCCCAATCAAACGCACCCAATGATGTGTTGTAATCATCGCGTTGGCGATACAACACACGCTGCTGTTTGACGATCCCTTTTGCAGCCAAAGCTTTGTCCCATTCATCAAAATAATAGCGGCCCTCTAAGTATCGATCTTTGTTCTCGACCACATATCGCTCGTGAAATCCAGCAGGTGTTTCAAATGGGAAGGTGTGCATCTTGCCCACATTCACGCAATGATACCCCGAATCGGCCAATTGCTCGACCCAGGTTTTGGTCCAGCGATCGGCGTTCTTAAAGATGCCCGTTGTATGTGGATAATACCCGGTGAACAAACTTGCGCGGGCTGGTGCGCAGGAAGGGGCTGTGATAAAGCATTTATCGAAGGATATACCTTCACGCACGAGTCGATCTAAATTGGGCGTTTCCATGTGTGGAAAACCCAACTCGGCGATGGTGTCGTATCTTTGTTGGTCTGTGATGATGAGGATGATATTGGGTTGTTTTGTTGCCATTTAAAATCCTTTCGAAGTTGTTTTTAACTTTCTTTGCCTTCGGCGAGGTCCTTTCTTTCAACAGCTAAAGAAAGGACCCAAAGAAAGCCGCCACTGCGTGGAGCTTTAATGTACTTCAGTATTTTTACGGGCGGAGGCCACCCTCACCAGCCCGCGCAGTTCCCACCCTTCCACCTCGTGTTCCACACGCCACTCTTCCCACACATCAACACCACACCAACTGCACAACGGCCCACACCACCAGGAGGAGAAATCCACCTTTGGTGGTTGTATTCTGCGAACAATATTCAAGAACCTTTTTCGATTTCCACTGCATATATATGGGATTCACCGTGCATATTAGATCGAAAGATGATCCATTTCATATCGGGCGTAAAATGGACATTGGGTTCGAGTTTGTAATCATGGTCGGCCAAACAGCATAAACGTTCTGCATTCAGGCGATCACCCTCTGGGCGAAAGAGGTAAATCCATTGACCATTATTGGGTTTGGCCACACTGTTTGGGCCGCCGCCATCACCGGCAAATAATTTCCCATCGGGTGAAGTTGTGAAGTGTACCGACCATTGCACGGCAGGCAAGGGGTAACGAACTTCTTCTTTGCTTTCAAGGTTATACCCAGCCAAAAAGAACGTTTCACCTTTTGGCATTTGCAAGTCAAACCAAATGTCTTTGCCGTCTGAACTCCAAAACTCATGTCCAGCAATTTCCATATCTATCGTACGCTCATGAATCTTGTGTGGCACTTGCGCGTCAATGTCCATCAACCACATCCGGTGTAAACGATGCCAAGGGCCCTCATGGCAATAGCTTAACATCTTGGGGTCGGTTGGTGAGAATTGCAAATGATTGAGCCAATTGTTCTCTTGGTAAAAATCATTCAACGCACCAGTCTCAACATCAACAGTAAATAGATGGTGCAACAAATGCGCTTCATAAATGGCTGTAAACCACACGCTGCGAGGATGCTTTAAGAACGGTTCTTTACCTTCGCCATATGACCCAGCAATCAAAGTCTCATCCGAATTGATCGTTGCCAAACTGCCCGAAAACCCTTCGGGCAATTCACTTACTTGTCTAAGGGTGCCATCATCTACATTTACGGCACCCACAACATCCCCTTGTCGATAAAAAGCCTCACGACGTTTGCGCCCCAACACCTCGAGTAACTTCACGTCATCGCCCGAAAATTCAGTGATTTGTTGTAATGCCAACGTTTTCAAATTCACTGTAAACAACTGCCATCCCTGATCCGTCTGCCCCCGAAACACCATCTTATCGCCATCACCCGTACCCCCATCGAGGCAAAAGGGATAATTGTGGAAATACCAGCTCAAGTTATCCCCCTCGCGCCGAGACAACCGAACCACCCGATGACCGGTTTTTTCATCTACCCATTCTTCTGGAATCTGTGTTGTCATATTTTATCCTCATAAAGATGCAAGTTTAATCCACCCAAAATATCAGCGCCACAATTGGTTCAAATCCGATTTGAAAGTACGCGAAATGTTTTCTTTGCCGCATCATTCATACCCACCTTAAACGGCCCGGGCCCCGTTTTGGTGTAGGCATTCGCCCGATCAATTTCATAACCCCCTTGAGGGAGAACCTCATCCGTAGGCATATAATTTCGACCATCTTGGCAATACCCCCACGCGATGAGATTCGGCTCATTGAGCCATGTTCTAAGATGAAGAAGCCACTCTGCAAAGACCTCGTTGGCCAACCATGCAATGGTGTGCCCCTTCGCCAACCGAATCAACCCAACATCCCAAGGCAAAAAACGAACGGGGGGCACACCAGAGTGAAAACGTGCAACCCAATAGCTGCCGAGATTGCGTTCGAGTTCGTCCTCCCCATTGGCAAGTGCTTCCCAATGAGAAAGCGGTAGAATTGCATCCTGATCGCGAGGTGCCATGACAAACTCAGACACACAACTCAGATCAAGATCTATAGATTCCCCTCCCCTATCAATTGCTGCAAGAACATCATCAGCAAGTTGATCACCCGTCGCAACGACGTCTTCAGGCGTAGATTTACGAAATGTGCCCGTATCTAAATCTGCCAATCGACGCGGTCGAACATTGCCAGCAAGCCCCTGAATAAACTGTGCATGGGTATTTGGCCCCAACACCTCTGCCAATCGATTGCGACACACACCTGGAAAATCAGCAGAAATACCATCCCATGCAAAACCATAAACCATCACGGGATGACATCCATAATTAAAGACGACGCATCTCCCCTTATCTGCACACAGATCAAGCACCCAAAGATCCCGATTCATATAACCATCGAGGTTCGGCCCCATGCCCATGCTGCCATCGGCATTCAACCGCCGCCTGTTAATCCCAATTTCTGAAGCCCCCCGACAAACACGAACCGTTACAGGTTGAAGCGTGTTGATCGCCTCACGCACAATCGCCACCGTTCGAGGCAACAAACCCATTTCATATGCTTCGAGCGCTGTCGGTTTTTCCTCGATTGTTGCATATCCTTCAAATCCAGACATTGGGCCACTGTGCGTGTGCGAAAAATTGATAACAATCGCCTCAAAAGGAATGCCTGTTAAAGAAGCCAGTTCGTAGCGAAACCGACTCGTCATCTGCCACGACATACCAATCATATCCATCGAAATCCACAGGGTGCGATATCCTTTTCCATCTTCAATGACAACCGCCTGTACAAGCAAAGGATCAAGCACCACGGTCCCAAGTGTAAACCGTGGCCCTCGGCCACCCATGGGAAGCCCCAATGGCGGCGTTGAATCAAACTGCGCCCAACCAGCTTTTGCAATAGCCATATGCCCCTCTCTTAACTTATTCAGCCAACAAAATGCAGACCAAACATCCGTGCGTCAAACCCTTAACTTTTTGTGTGTAATAGTGATCCATATCCCACATTTACCATAACCCAAAGTAAGCGCACAATCTCTTTTCCCCAAAAGAAAAACCACCCGTCCATCAGTCTTTCAAAACAGCACGACAAAACATCGAATTTGCATTATTTTCATATGGACGGCAGCACGAAACACCCTTATCTTGTTTGTCCACCAAACACAATTCCACATACAAACCCGGGGCACGCAAATGGCCAAACGACTTGCACTTATTCATACAGCCAGTTTTTTATCGGGCGTCTTTGGCGACCTCAGCAAAGAAATCATGCCGGAGGTAGACACCTTTAACATTGTGGACGAAAGCCTTATTGGCAACACCATTGCAGCAGGCAAACTCACGGCAAACACATCCAAACGCGTGGCGCAATATATCCAATCGGCCGAAGAAGCCGGCGCAGACATGGTTCTGGTTACCTGTTCTTCAATCGGCCCAGCCGTAGAAGCCGCACGCCCATTTGTTTCTATTCCTGTGCGACGCATTGATGAACCCATGGCCGATCAGGCCGTGCAAATTGGAAATCGTATTGGTGTCATTGCCACGCTATCAACAACGCTCGAACCCACCATTGCACTGGTCCAAGCACGGGCAACCGCACAAAACAAAAGCCCCGAAATCATCTCCCACTTGTGCGATGGGGCCTTTCAGGCCGTCATTGGGGGTGATACCGACACACATGATCGCATTGTGGCCGTTGGCCTGCGCCAACTCATACCCCAAGTAGACGTTGTCGTACTCGCACAAGCCTCAATGGCCCGTGTTGTTGATATCTTATCCGACAACGAGAAGACGGTCCCCATTCTCTCCAGTCCACGCTCAGGAATTGAAGCCGTAAAAGAGGCGATAGCAAAACTGTAGCTAATCATTGAACACATCATCCCATTAAAGGAGTAACAGATGAAACTCGGAGCAAACTCAGTTCTTTTTGGTGGTCACGACATGGAAACCGCTTTCAAAAGCATTAAAATGGCAGGGTATGATGGCATCGAAGTCTCTGCAATTGTGGGCATGAGCGAACACCTGGTGCTCGACAACTGGCAAGAAACATCCGCAGAAGTCAAACGCCTAGCCAAAGAATATGATCTGGAACTGTTGGCCATGGAGCAGTCACGCCAAGATGCCGAGTTGATGGAAAAGGCCATGCAAGCCGCAGTTGAAGCCGGCATTCCCATTATCAATTGTGGCCCAGGTGGCAAAACCGATGACCCATCCACCTTTCAACAAAGTGTAGACACCATTGGCGGTCTTGTTGATATGGCCGAAAAATATGGCGTCACCCTGTGCGTCAAAGCCCACGTCGGTGCAGCCATCTACAACACCCCGACCACCCTCAAACTCATGGAAGCCATCAGTTCACCCTCTTTTGGCATCGACATGGACCCTTCGCACATTCACCGTGCCGATGAAAACCCTGTCGACGCCATTGCCGCAGTGATCTCACGCGTTAAACACGTACACATTCGCGACTGTAAAGGCAAACAACACGGCCCAGGCGCACCAGAAGACCAAGCCAATGGCCGAGGTGATATTGACCTCGTGGGTTACATCCGCGTACTCCACGAAAATGGCTACACCGGCCCACTCGACCTTGAAATCATTGGTGCAAAAGAATACAGTGTCGAACAATGCTGCACCATCGCCGCAGAATCACGCGGACATATGCAAGCCTGTTTGCAAGCGTGTGGCGCAAGATAATCTATCATGGCCTCCTCATTTGGGGAGGCCATGATTACCAACGTGCTGGATTTCAAAATGCAAAAGGCGCGATGTATTTTATTTCCCAAAAATAACTTTCAAAATCTATTCTAATTCTAAATGGAACCCACCATGCCCGACAACTTTCTCTTTTCATACTTCCAAAGCAACGGTGAAGGTGGCCTACATCTCGCCTACAGCTACGACGGGTTGAACTGGGCACCGCTCAAAAAAAACAAACCTTTTCTGTCGCCTAAAGTCGGCAAAGACAAGCTCATGCGTGATCCTTGTGTATACCCTGGGCACGATGGTCGCTTCCACTTGGTATGGACCGTCAGTTGGAAAGAAAAAGGCATTGGCCATGCCTCATCCGATGACCTCATCCACTGGTCTGGGCAGCAATACATTCCGGTCATGGAACACGAAGAAAACGCACAAAATTGTTGGGCACCCGAAATGATCTATGATCCAGAACAAGAAGAATATATTCTTTTTTGGGCCACCACCCTTCCTGGCCTTTTCCCCGACACAGATTACCAAAGCAACACAGGTGAAACAGGGCAAGGAAACAATCACCGGATGTATTGCACCACCACCAAAGACTTCATCACTTTCTCACAAACCAAACTCTTCTACGACCCCAGTTTCAACGTCATCGATCTCAATATTGTACGTGATGACAACCGTTACATCATGTTCCTCAAAGACGAAAGCAACAAACCTTTACCACCACAAAAAAACATCAAAATCGCCTATGCCGATCACGCATCGGGCCCCTACTCAAATGCATCTGAACCCATCACAGGTGACTACTGGACAGAAGGCCCTTCGGCCATCAAAATTGGCAACACCTGGCACGTTTACTCCGACCGCTACCGCGACAATGTCTATGGCTTGATCACATCCACCGACCTGATAAACTGGGAAGACAAAACAGAGCAACTCAACATGCCCGAGGGAACCAAACACGGAACCATCTTTCGTGTGTTAGATGATATTTTAAAAAACCTCTTACAAGTTTGATCTGAGCCATGCGCCATTTTTCGCTCATACTCACCATGTTGCGACTGCTGCTGGCACCGCTTGTTATAACACGGGCCTTCATCGTTTTGCCTAAATCCCTTACCGATGTACCCACGATTTTTCATGCTTGGCGTTGGCGGCACAATTCACCAGAAAACGCATAAGTTTACCAAAGGATATCATGTCCCGCACCATCACCATTGGCGCAGCCCAATCGGGCCCCATCTCTCGCGCAGAAAGCCGCCAAGACGTCGTTCAGCGCCTGCTCCTTCAAATGCGAGAAGCCCATCTGCGTGGTTGTGACCTTGTGGTCTTTACCGAAGTCGCCCTCACGGCATTCTTCCCCCATTGGTATATGGAAGACCCCGCAGAAATTGACGCCTATTTTGAAACCGAAATGCCCAACAAAGCCACGCAACCGCTTTTTGACGAAGCCAAACGCCTCGGCATTGGCTTTCATCTCGGTTATGCCGAACTCGCGATTGAAGACAGCCAAAAACGCCACTACAACACAGCTATCCTCGTCGCACCCGATGGCACCATCATTGGCAAATACCGAAAAATCCACCTGCCAGGATATGCCAAATACCAACCCGGCCACAACTACCAAAACCTGGAAAAATACTACTTCGACTCGGGCAATCTCGGCTTTCGCACCTGGAATGCCTTTGGTGGCGTGATCGGCCTGTGCATTTGTTATGACCGACGCTGGCCCGAAACCTATCGCGTGCTCGCGCTACAAGGCGCAGAAATGATCTTGTTAGGCTACAACACCCCCGACCAACCCACCGACCGCCCAGGTACCAACCCACTCTCAAATTTTCACAACCTGCTCACCATGCAAGCAGGCGCCTATCAAAACGCCACATGGGTCGTTGGCGTGGCCAAAGCGGGCGTAGAAGAAGGCGTGAGCCAAATCGGTCAAAGCTGCATCATTGCCCCATCGGGCGAAGTGGTTGCCATGGCCTCCACACTTGAAGATGAACTCATTGTCGCCAAATGCGACCTCGACCGCACCCAAGAATACAAAAAACATTCTCTCAACTTTGAGGTCAACCGCCACATAGAACATTATCAACTCATTACAGAGCGCGTGGCCCCCATTCCCCCAAGCAATTAAATCCCAAAAGGATATTTCATCATGCCCAGCAAACCCAATGTCCTCTGGATCTACGGCGAAGACCTCTCCCCCAACCTCGCCTGTTATGGCACCCCCGTTGTGCAAACCCCCAACATCGACAAATTCGCCTCACAGAGTACCCTCTTCACAAACGCCTTTGTCACCTGCCCCGTCTGTTCCCCCAGTCGCTCGGCCATCATATCTGGCCGCTATCAAACGAGCATGGGTGCCCACAACCACCGCAGCAAACGCGACACCCCCTTACCAGCAGACATCCGCCTCATCACCGACTACTTCCGCGATGCAGGCTACCATACCTGCAACAGCCCAGGCCCCCCCTTTGACAAACCCGGCAAAACCGACTTCAACTTTCATCGAGAAAATGTTTTCGATGGCATCGACTGGACCGAACGCGCCGAAGATCAGCCCTTCTACGCCCAAAACAACATCACCGACACCCATCGCGACTTCACACCCGACCCCGAAAACCCAATAGATCCCGATGTCGTCGAATTCCCCCCCTATTACCCCGATCATCCCCTCGTTCGAAAAGACTGGGCCATGTATTTAGAAAGCATCCAAGTCTTCGACCGAAAAGTTGGCCAAGTTCTCCAGCGCCTCGAAGACGAAGGATTGGCCAACAACACCATCGTCTTCCTCATCAGCGATCATGGCCGCGCACACATACGCGACAAACAATTCCTCTACGATGGCGGCATTCGCGTCCCCTGTATCGTCAGGTGGCCCGGTCACATCGACGCAGGCATCGTCAGCAACGCACTCGTCAGCGGCATCGACTTCGCCCCCACCGCCCTCTCACTCGCTGGCCTCGATGTGCCTCATGAAATGGAAGGCAACATCTTCCTCGGTCCCGACGCAAAATCCCGCACCGAAGTTATCTCCGCTCGCGACCGATGTGACGGCACCGTAGACCGCATTCGCTGTGTGCGCACCCAAGACTACAAATACATTCGCAACTTTCACCCAGATCGCGCCTACATGCAATTCAACGGTTACAAATACCAACAATATCCACTCTGGACACTGCTCCCTCTACTGGCCAAAGAGGGCCAACTCACCGATGCCCAAACCAAGTTCCTCGCCCCCTCTCGCCCCTATGAAGAACTCTATGACCTACAGGCAGATCCACACGAACTCAACAACCTTGCGGAATCTGCCGAGCACCAAACGATTCTAAACGACTTGAGCAGGCGCCTTGATGACTGGATCGAAACCTACAAAGACCAAGGCGCGGTACCCGAAGATCCTGCCAGCATTGCAGAATACGCTCTGGACATGCACAGTAGAAACCAGTCGCGCATGGAAAATCAACATGGTATCACTAAGCCGGTATCGCCTGAAGAATACATTGAAATTTGGGAAAAGAGATTGCTGGGTTAAGGCGTCTATACGCGGCGTTACTACAAAAGAACATCCATTGTCATTTTCATGTTCTTTGCCTTCGGCGACTTACTTTTTGTCAGCAGCAACAAAAAGTAAGCAAAAAATGCCGTCCCTCAAGTGCCGGGAAGGCTGATTTTTCGCAAATACCTTCAGAGAATGCACTAAGTGAGATAGCCTACCACCCTAAAGCTTCTAAAAGATTTATAGCTGAACGGAATGGCGCGAAAAATCATGATCGCTTAGCATAATTATATATGTATTGCTTTTGCTGATGTGAAAGATAAAAACACCCAAACTCCAATTCCACCCACGGTTGGGTGGGCCGTTGTGCAGTTGGTGGGTGGTGATGGGTCGGAAGAGTGGCGTGTGGAACACGAGGTGGGGTGTGGGAACTGCGCGGGCAGGCGAGGGTGGTTTAAGCTCGTAAAAACACTGAAGCTCATCAAAAAGCCTCACGCAGTGACAGCTTTTTTGCCTACTTTTTTAGCTGTTGAAAAAAGTAGGACGCCGTAGGCAACAAAAGAAAAATGCATATATAAAATCCAATCATCTCCACCATCTTTTGAAAAGACCCAAAAAAATGAACACCCCCAAAGAATCCGTCATCCGCAAAATGACCCGCCTCGCCATCCAACACAACGCCGTCAACCTCTCCCAAGGCATCACTGACGAAGCCGTCGTCTACGACCTCGCCTGGGCAGGCATCTCCGCCATCCTCGGTGGTTCCGACGAAGGCGCAAAAAAACTCCAAACCCTCACCCTATCCGAGCTCCTAAACATCCATCCCGGCGAAATAGAAACCCACCTCAACACCCCCCTAAAAGATCTTCTCGCCGTGCTCCAACCCGAACGAGACCGTTACAACCAATACTCCTTCCCCTTTGGCATCCCCGAATTACGCACCGCCATCGCCGATTATACCAACCGCTTCTACAACTTTCGTCCAGACCCCGGCACACAAATCACCGTCACCGCAGGCTCCACCGAAGCCCTCTCCTCCACCCTACGCGCCATTTGCAACCCGGGTGACGGACTCATCATCTTCCAACCCTTCCACGAAATGTATCCCAACCAAGCCAACATCTTTGGCCTCAAACCCATTTATGTCACCCTAAATGAAAACCCCGAAACCCAACAATGGGACCTCAACAAAGAAGAACTATCTGCCGCCGCTCAAAACGCCCGTGCCATCATCCTCAACACCCCACACAATCCCACAGGCAAAGTCTTCTCAGAACCCGAACTCGCCTTCATCGCCGACCTGTGCCAAAAATATAATCTCTATCTCATCACCGACGAAATCTACGAACACATCCTCTACGGTGATCACACCCACATCTGCCCCGCAACAGTGCCCGGCATGGCCGACTGCACATTCGTTATTAACTCCATATCCAAAACCGCCAACGCCAGCGGCTGGCGCATTGGCTGGATCATCTCCCCACCACAGTACACCCCTCAAATTCGCGCCATTCACGACACACTCGTCGTGCAAGCACCCACCCCATTACAAAAAGGCGCCGAACACCTCTTAAAGATGCCCGACGCCTTCTTCAAAAACATTCACGTCCTCTTCCAACAAAAACGCGACCTCCTCGTCAACATCTTACGCGAAATCGGCTTTCAAGTCACACCGCCCGACGGCGCATATTATCTCTTTGCCCACTATCGCACCGTGCCTGCACTCACACAAATGAACCCCACCGACGCATCCATGTATCTCATCGAAAAACTCGGCGTGGCCCCCGTACCCGGCGACAATTTCTACCAAGACGGCAACAACGGTGACAACTACCTGCGCTTCTCCTTTTGCCGCCGCCTCGACACACTTTCCGAGGCCGCCACACGCCTTGCAAAACTCACCTGATCCGCTTGCATTCCCACAAAAAACAAACTATCTTATTCAAACTGGCCATTGCCCAAGCGCATTCAGGTAGCCACTCTATCAGCGGCTCGGACAGACGCCTCCGTGCGATCGTCCGCCTGCAACTGACCCTACCTCATGCCTTTGGTGGTGGCCCTTTTTTATACCCAATACAAAAGGCGGCATAACCTCGCCGCCTTTTGTATATCGCCCACTATTTATGTTTCCGCCATTTAAGTGATTTTTTATCCTTGCAAGGCATCCAACACGGCTTGCGCAATAATCAAATGTCCCGTTCGGTTTGGATGCACCGGCTCTGGGCAAAATGTCTCAGCATCGCGATATTTCAAATGTTCCTGAAACAAATCGTGCAAGCGCACCAACTTCGTACCATACTTTTCGCTCATCCGCTCTACCACAGCGATATATTCGGGAATAAGGTCCAGCACACTGCTTCTAAATGTTTGGCCCGATGTATCCGTTGAAATATAAAACGGCGAGATCAACACAACGGGGCATCCAAGTTCCTTTTTCGTCGTATCCAAAATAGAATCGTACAATTCTTCAAATCGTGCAGGTGGCACGGCATCATCGGCTTTGCGTAACACACTATGCAAATCATTGATCCCAATCTTAATCGACAATTTATCCGGCTTGTGATAAATCACATCATCTCGCCAGCGATCGTGCAAATTGGTTACGCGATTGCCACCGATCCCTTTATTGATAAACCGAATATTTCGCCCAGGATAGTGTGCCGTCGCAAGCTCAGTAAACGTACGTACATATCCAACACCCAAAGGCGCCTCAGCACCCCGCCGACCACAATCGGTAATGCTATCGCCAATAAACAACATCGTCTCACCATCTTCGATCCAAAAATCGCTCATCAACAGCCTCCCTTTAAGATTGTCTTTTTTAAAATTGAGCGCCCAAGATAGCCAAACACCTTCCTCATCGCCACAATTATTCTCTCGCCATGCCCTCGACATTGTCTTTTGTCTTGACATCTAACAGTCTTCGGCTTTTTTTGAAAGCGATCACTTTGTAAATGCTTTGCGGTCTGTTTTTGATTTTTACTGAAAGCGGACCCCAAAAAGCTAACCGCTACCAACTTACAGCCCTTGGAGACGATCCATGAGTTACGAATCCAAACTAACCGATGCACAAATTGAAGCCAACTTCCAACAAGCGGCCCAACAATATGCCGCCTTTGGTGTAGACATTGCAAAAGCCGTAGACAAAGCCCTCGAAATCCCCATCTCGCTCCACTGCTGGCAAGCCGACGATGTGGGTGGTTTTGAAGTCAAAGACGCAGCCGTAGAAGGCGGCGGTATTATGGCCACAGGCAATTATCCTGGGCGAGCACGCAGCGGCGACGAACTGCGTCAAGACATCAACAAAGTGGTTGATCTCTTACCCGGCCCGCACCGCCTCAACCTACACGCATTTTATTGTGAAACAGAAGGCGAAGTGGTCGACCGCGATGCCTTAGAACCCAAACACTTTAGCAAATGGATCGACTGGGCCAAAACCAACGACCTTGGCATCGACTTCAACCCCACCTACTTTGCACATGTCAAAGCCAACGATGGCTTTACCTTAAGCCACCCAGACAAAGCCATTCGCGACTTTTGGATTCAGCACGGCATCGTCAGTCGCCAAATCTCCGAAGCCATCAGCAAAGCTCTCGGTGGCGAAGTGGTCAACAACCACTGGGCACCCGATGGTGCCAAAGATCATCCCGCCGACCGTTGGACACCCCGCGAACGCTTGGTCGAATCATTCGACGCCATCTTCGACGACAAGTTGGGCATTGGTCCCGAATGTGTAGACGCCGTTGAAGGCAAGCTCTTTGGCCTCGGTATGGAAGACTACACCGTAGGCTCCAACGACTTCTATGCCAACTACGCCCTGAGCCGCAACAAACTGCTCTGCCTCGATATGGGGCACTTCCACCCCACCGAATCCATTGCCGACAAAATTTCGGCACACTTGGCCTTTCACAAAAAACTGCTCATTCACACCAGCCGCCCCATTCGCTGGGACTCAGATCACGTGGTCGTCTTAAGCGACGAAGTTCGCAACGTCTTTCTCGAACTCGCCCGCCACAACGCCATCGACCGCATGTATCTCGCACTCGACTTCTTCGATGCCAGCATCAATCGCATTGGCGCATACGTGATCGGCACCCGCGCCACCCGCAAAGCCCTGCTCTACGGCCTCGTCGACCCATCTGAATACCTGCAAAAACTCGAACGCGAAGGCAAACTCGCCCAAAAACTCGGTCTCATGGAAGATATGAAAACCATGCCCTTCTCTGCCGTATGGGATATGTGCTGCCTCAAATCGGGCGTGCCTGTGGGTGCTTCTTGGATAGCCGAGATTGAAGCTTATGAGAATGAAGTTCTGTCTAAACGAAACTAACACCGAAGATATATATAAACAATACCTTACTTAAATAACGCCCATTCTCTCTATAGAATAGGCGTTATTTTTTTCGCAAATCTCTTGACATCTGCACATTCATCTGTATACATTAGGTATACACAGAATGTACAGTAGTATTAACGCTTGCAAACGTGATTATAAAAACAGCCTCGCGCAATACGAATCGGCTAAACAGCCCGATTCCTCGCCCTCAATCGTTGACCGCCATTTATGCTATTAAACCTAACAGAACACTCCGATGAACCGCTGCAAGGCCAAATTGTGCGCCAGATACGCGCCAAAATTCTCGCCGGTGATTTGCCCAAAGGAGAAGCCCTTCCCTCCATTCGGGCACTTGCCAGTGAGCAACACGTCAGTGTCATTACCATTCAACGTGCCTACGAACGCCTCGAACGCGAAGGCCTCATTCAATCACGACAACGTCGCGGGTTCTTTGTCGCCACCCTATCTGACGCATCTAAAAAGGAGCGTGCCGAACGACAATTTCAAGAACAAATCGAACCCCTTATTCGCAACGCGCTTGCAGAAGGATTAACGACGGAAGACATCACAAAGATTTTAGATCCATTGCTTGCACAAACACCAAAACAGTAAGATTCACCTTCTCATCTCATCTCATAACGCACCAAGGAGTCACACATGAAAAAAGCAATCCTAACCCTCGCAATCGGGCTCAGCTTCATCATCGGATCAGCCCAAGCTCAAGAAGATACACAACTAAAACTCGCAGAAAAACTCCTGACCGTGATGGAACTCCAAAAGACCATCGAGCAATCATTTGCCGCTGTGACAAAGATGATACCTGGCCAAGACAATCCATCGGCAACAGACAAAAGAGTCTTGGATATGATTATGCAAGAACTCAGTTGGGACACCATCAAACACGGCTACATCACCCTGTATGCAGACCTATTCACAGAAAAAGAACTCAAAGACCTCACCGCCTTTTATGAGTCACCCGTCGGTCAAGCCTTTGTCAAAAAACAACCCGAGCTCACACAAAGATCGATGATGTTATCGCAACAAATGATGATGAAAATCATTCCCAAACTTCAAGGCATGGGTCGATAAAGCAAGTCATATTCAAACCTGATGCCACAAAAATACCGGGTTTTCTTTTGCAACTTTTCCTAACCTAAATCCGTACCCCAGATTTCAGTATCACACACCCAACACCAGCCAACCACAAAGCGTACAGGTGAAACACTGGCAAATACAAATCCAGATCATCAGGAAGGCCCATTGTAAGCGCCATAGCGACCACACCGATAAATACTGCAATCGCACCTGCCCATGACGGCAACACCTTCCAAACCAACAACCCAACACCCAAAACCAACAATCCAAACCCACCAAAAACCCGTCCAAAACGCACCAGACAAGTCACATACTCAGTACTGATCTTTAAAGACACTACAAATGCCTGGATAGCCTCCGCTGATTGTCCATTCATATCCAGTGCACCCCACGCTCCAAAATGATAATAAAACGCCGAGCCTGCGGCACCAACCATCAACCCTATGATCGCCACTGTAACACCAGGCCAAATCAAGATTCGAGCGGGTGTATTTGTCAACAGAGTTCCCAAAGCCACCAGTGCAGCCACCGCAACAACAACACCAAATAAGTGAATACGATACATCCAGATCCAAAAATGAAACTGATCATATACAGCGGCAAAATCACTGGGCTGAAAAAAAGACCCAAGTCGAACTGGTAAAAGCAACCAGCCAAACCACAACATCACAGCTGCTGCCACAAAAGCCCAGCCGGTAATTCGCGTAGATAAATCCTGAGTCATATTCCATCCTTTGTATGATCATTGTGTTTCTACATTATTGAACGGCGTCATCAACATCTTTTTGATTGTCTGTTCATCCTCCAACCCTTTGATACCATATACAATATCTTTGGGCTTTTCAACAATCCGAAACGTTCCAAAAAGACGATCCCAAACGGAGAACAAACTGGTATAATTGGAATCCGTCTCAATCTTAATATCCGAATGGTGCACCTTGTGCATGTTGGGAGACGTCAGAAAAATGCGATACAATTTGTCTAACGGCTCACCCATAGAAATATTGGCATGATGGAAGAGTACATTCGCCAAAAACAGGGTCTCATACAGGAGAAGATACTCCAGCTTGATCGCAAACGCGGCATACACTGAACACCGAACACAAACACTGATGATATGCTCACCAATATGAAACCGTGCGCCCGTCGTCACATCCATCTCTGGGTCGGAATGATGCATCCGATGAAATCGCCACAAAAATGAACGCTTATGAAAGAGTACATGCATCACATAAGTCAACACGTCTATGAGAACAATTGTCAGAACAAGCTCAATCCACCCATCCAATGACACAACGCGAAATACGCCCCAAGTCGTATTTGTAGAAAACACAACCAAAGGGATCAACAAAAGATTGACCAGCACGGCATTCATTACAATTAGACCGATATTTCTAACCGCATGTCGCGTCTTTTTTTTAAACGTATCAAAGTAAGGGAACAAGCATTCCCAAATATAAAAAATCACAAGCAATGAAATCAGTATAACATCTTTCTCCATCTTTTCTATGAGCATCGGCTCTCACCTTTTTTCCCTAATATGTCCATAAATCACCTGTGTTGGTTTATTCAGCGTAAGGACTTTCGCCCGATATTTGCACCTGTTCAAAGACGGGTAGGAAAACCGTGCCCTTGAATCGGCCTAAAAACACTGTAATCAAGCTTCTTTCCACCCGGCAGCCATCAGCTTCTCCAACTCGCTAACCGCATTCACATATGTATCCTTTTCTATAGCATTCACATTCTCCTGTGCATCACGATCATGGTCGTAAAGCTCACGTGCCAAAGGCTCACCCGTTTGCCGATCTTGCCATTCGGTATATCGAAAACGATTGGTTCGCATCGTATACCCCATCACCTTCCCGCGCGGATACTGGCTAAATGCTGCCCGTTTCCATGACCGTTCGGGATCTTGCATCACAGGCACAAAACTTCGCCCTTCCAAATGTTCCGGCAAATCCAACCCACACAATTCACATAATGACGGATACATATCCACAAATTCCGTCAAAGCCATTGTCTTCTGCCCACCCGTCATACCTGGCGCACTCACAATCAACGGTGCCCGTGCATCAATCTCAAAATTGGAATGCTTGCACCAGCTTGCATGTTCGCCCAACTTCCACCCGTGATCGCCCCACAACAACACAACCGTATTCTCACGCAAACCCAACCGATCCAATTCATCCAACACACGCCCTACTTGCGCATCCATATAAGACACACACGCCGCATAACCCTGCACCAACTGCTTTGCCAACGCATCGGGAATGGGACCCTCTTTTGGCATTCCAAAATATCCGCGCAATTCCCCATAATTCGTCAAAGAATATTGCGTTGCATTTTCAGGTTCAAACGGATTATCAGCCAACGGCACATCATCATACAAATCCCAATATTTCTTCGGTGCATTAAATGGCAAATGA
>JBLHJX010000104.1:0-16799 GCA_047619225.1 Candidatus Latescibacterota bacterium | reverse complement strand
CAAGCACGACAACTTCTTCTGCCGCAAGAGGGGCAAACATAAACAAACAACCCAAAAAAACAACACACCAGCCTCTCAACGAGACACTCATTGTACACTCCCCCCAAAAAACATTGGGTAAGATGAAATTCTACGCTTTTTTACCACGAGAATAATACCAGACACGAAATCCTTTGTCAATAGATTTCAGGAAGTTAGGCAATATCCACTAAGCCTCCAAGCCCATAATTTGTGAACGCTTGATGGCATCTCAAGTTCCTCTTTTTCACGCACAAACTTGACCTTTTTTTGTTTATTGCTTTATGTTGAACAAGCACACCCCTACCTGATTTCGTTTGGAGAAAAAATGCGCTTGATACGTGTACACCCCTTGATCATGCTTCTCGTTTTGTTGGGTTCTCAAAAAGCATCTGCACAAGATCCCAATTGGGCCCTATCAGGCTTGTTGGGTACAGTCACCGTTGGCCAAACCCAATGGCAGCGCCTCGACATGCAACCCCATATTCGCTTGGGGGCATTAGAAGCTGTCTTGGATATTGAGTTATTTTTAGATGAAACAGGCAATATCCAAGACTTAGGTTGGGATTTTTCAACGCGTAAAAAAGGTCTTGAAAGCTTATTTCGAAAAATCTATTATGTGCAATATGGGCATCCCACAGACCGTGACAGTCGCGTTTACCTCCGTTTGGGGGCATTAGAGTCCATAACACTGGGGTCTGGTTTGCTCATGCGAAATTATCGCAACACACAAGATGCCCCAGGCATCAAACGCACAGGACTCGACTTACAGCTTCAACATCTTTTTAATCAACACCTCACAATCAGAACCATAGTCAGTGATCTTCTTGACTTAGATGGTGGAGGGCCTATTGTCGGTAGTCGAGTGGTATTTCACCCGACCCAACAATGGGATATGGGCGTCACGGTGGTCGTTGATACCGATCAACTCAATGGCCTACCTGATTCTGTTCGCAACAATCGTCCACGTGATGCGTATGGTTCCATTAGCTTAGACTTGATTTACCCACTCATATCCAAACCCAGTCTTCAAATCCAACTCTATGGGGCCATCGCGCGTGCCCTTAATAGCGGTGGTGGCCTGGGCTTAAGCGGCCCTGGCCTCAAAATGGACCTTGGCGGGTTACATATCCAGGGCGAATACCGTTGGGTCACCGGTCGATTCCAACCGGGTCATTTCGATGCGCTTTACGATTTGAATCGGGCCACGGTTGATTCAGTAACCAGCACAATTCTTACCCGGGAAGCAGCCTTGCTCGATCAATCTATGCAGGGAATCTTTGCTGACGCATCCTTGCACCTGGGCCATTACCTTCAGGCAGGGGCGACCTATCAATTTTTGACCGGAAATGGCACTGAGGCACAAATTTTAGAAGGACGGGCACAAATATCTCCCAAAGCATTGGCTCATATATCCAAGATCAGTCTTGCCGAAGCCTATTATGAAAAGCGTTTCAACAGTTTAGACTTGGGCACATTCTTTGACGGCACGGCTGACACACGCTTTGGCTATCGATTGGGCATCTCACCGATGCCACAGCTCACACTGTTCTCTGAGGTAGAATTCACATATGAACCAGACGGCCAAGGTGGTTATTTGCGCCGCCGCACATTAAACATTCAGTCGAAAATCAACTTTTAGTATCAACACCTGTGGTAAAAGAGACATAATACGACCGTTTTCGATCATGCAAATAAGGCCAAGCGATAACCGGCTATCACGCGGTTTCACCCTATACGACTTTTGTTTGATGGATCGAAAACAAAAAAGGTTTAAAAACCTTATATAAAACCAAAAGCCTTTCGGCTTAAACCGAAAGGCTTTTGGTTAATGTTGACTTCCACATACACCTACGCAGAAACAGGTGGTTTTAAAGGCACTTCAAAAATAAACGTGCTGCCTTCGCCTTCTACACTCTCAACCCAAATTTTCCCATCATGTGCTTCAATGGCCATCTTACAAAAGGTAAGACCCAAACCAGAGCCTGTGCGTTGGCGGGTCTCGACCTGACCAAATTTCTCAAAGATCTTCTCTTGGAAATCTGCAGGAATGCCTTGCCCTGTATCTTTTACTTGGACACGCATCTTGTCCTCTGTATTTGAAGCGCTTACTGTAATGATTCCACCGCGTCCGCTGTGCTTAATAGCATTTTGCATCAAATTGGACAGTGTCCGATAAATAAAATCGCGATCCACATTGACGCGTGCTAAATCTTCGGGCAATTCAAAAACCACTTCTTTGTCTTCGGCCTGCGCAGGTACAGAAGCCTCACGCACGGCAGGTGAAACAATTTCAACCAAGTCTAAAGTTTCACGCGTAAGTACCAACTTGCCCTCTTCCATTTTAGAAATGTCGAGCAAGTCTTGTATCATATTAAACAACAGATCACAACTGCGTTGGGCCGCATCCAAACACTCTCGTGTCTCGCCCAAATCATCCATCCCCACTATCTCAATATTGGCTTTCACGCCCGTCAGTGGATTCTTCAAATCGTGGACGATCATTTGGGTGAGGCGTTCTTTCACATTTTGGAGTTCTTGCAACTCCACATAGCTCTTCTCCAAATCATCGTGCAAAAACTTGACCCGAATCAACGATTTAATGCGCGTCAAAAGCTCAACACGATCTATCGGCTTGGTCAAAAAGTCATCTGCACCAACTTCAATACCCCTAAGCTTATCATCACGCTCTTTTAACGCCGTAACCATTACCACCGGAACAAATTGGGTGTTGGGGTCATTTTTGAGGGTTTGACAAACCTCAAAACCATCCATTTGCGGCATCATCACATCTAACAAAACAATGTCGGGAGGTGTTTCCCGTGCTCGCTCAAGGGCTTCAATACCATTATAGGCTGTTATGACGTGGTAGTTCTCAGGAATGAGATAGGCTTCTAACAATTCAACATTTTCTGGAATATCATCAACCACCAAGATTGTTGGCTGACTCATAGTAATTAGCCCTCTTTTGAAGACGACTCTGGCGCCGCATCTAAAAATTGACGAATGGTTTGTGGCAATAACCGCGTATCAATAGGTTTGGAAATATAACCATCACACCCAGCCTCTCGGGCTTTTTCTTCATCGCCACGCATCGCATGGGCAGTAAGTGCAATAATAGGTACATTGGCGGTTTCAGGCTTGTCTTTGATAATGCCCGTAACCGTTAAACCATCTAAACCAGGAAGTTGGATATCCATCAAAATCAAATCTGGAACATAAGATTCTGCTTCCTCGATAGCGGCTTTGCCATTTATGGCTTGACGAACATCATACCCATGGGCTTCGAGAATGTCGGAGACCAGCTCCATGTTCAACGGATTATCTTCGACAACCAATATGGTTTCCCCTGCCATAGAACCCCACAAATCTGCTATATTGGTGTGAACGATTGTAGTGATACACCAGCAAGAATTTAGTCTATAAAATCAATAATTGTCAAGTCTTTATTGTTCTTTTATCTTTAAACAATTAATCGCGTTCATAGTTTGCCATCACCACCGTATCCTCTAGAGGACGTCATGAACATTCCATTTGGAGATCTTAAACGGCAATATGTGGCCCAAAAAGCCGCTATAGACCACGCCATCCAAACCGTTCTCAATGCGGGCTGGTTTGTCCTGGGAGAACAAGGCCGCACCTTTGAAGATGCATTTGCCAGCTATTGTGGTACCCCACACGGCATCGGAGTGGGTTCAGGAACAGAAGCGCTCCACCTCGGCTTAAAAGCTTGTGGCGTTCAAGAAGGCGACGAAGTTATTACCGTTGCCCACACCGCGACACCAACAGCGTCGGGCATCTCTCTATCTGGCGCAATACCCACTTTCATCGACATTGACCCTCAAAGCTTTACTTTAAACCCCAATTTGATCGAAGCCGCCATTACCCCACGCACAAAAGCCATTGTCCCAGTTCACCTTTACGGTCAGGCAGCTGATATGGATGCCATTCTTTCCATTGCTCAAAAACACAATCTTCATGTTGTTGAAGATTGTGCCCAAGCACATGGTACTTTATATCGCAATCAAAAGGTGGGCACCTTGGGCAATGTCGGCTGTTTTAGCTTTTATCCCAGCAAAAACTTAGGGGCATTTGGGGATGCGGGTATGGCCATCACCCAGCAGGCCAATATTGCCCGACAATTACAATTGTTGCGAAATTATGGTTCTATTACAAGAGATGTACACGAAATTCTGGGTGCAAACAGCCGCTTGGATGAAATTCAAGCAGCCATCCTCAACACCAAACTCAATCATTTAGACGCCGACAACACACGCCGCCGTGAAATTGCCCAAATCTATCGCACAAATATAACGCATCCCGATATTCAACACCCAACCGAAAAAGAATGGGGTACACACACATACCACCTCTATGTTATCCAAACGCCTCACCGCGATCACCTGCGGCAACATTTAGAAAAATGCGGCATCGGCACAGGCATTCACTACCCCACTCCCGTTCACAAACAACCTGCCTACGCCCATTTATCAACCCAATCCCTTCCTGTCACAGAACACATTGTCAACCAGATATTAAGCCTCCCCATATTTCCCGAACTCACAGATGCAGAAGTTGACCATATCGTTCAGTCGGCAAATGCATTCTGTGTCTAATTTTGAGACTCGATATATTTAAGTGATTGAGATGAAATCTCAACGGCAGGTAGCACAATTACATCTTCTTGAGGGTGAGCATATACTGTGCGCCAATGGGCAACCACCCAAGGTGAGACTCTATTCGCCGGAATATCTTGAGAAAACCGGGGAAAAAAACAATATAGCGCTTTTGGTCTACTTCGATTCCAACCCTTCGTGCAAGCCTGATAAATGCGTTGGGCCAGACCAGAACAGCATCGGCATCAAACGGACAGGCATTGACCGTGTATCTTGTCAGCGGATTTAACGGATTATGCTCAAAAATCACAATCCTGCCATCTGGTTTGAGTCGATCCTTTAAATCAGCCAATATTTCAAGACGATCTTCAAGGGGAATGTGGTGAAAAACATTCGCAACCAAAATCACATCATAACATCCCTGCGCAGGAAGCTGATCATCAAACTGAAGATTGTCAACATGAGTAAATTTTTCACGTGCAATGGCAACCGATTTCTTAGAAATATCAAATCCGACAACGGAAGCCTTTGGAAAAGCCTTTGCCATCAGTACTGTTTGTTTTCCAATACCGCACCCAAAGTCCAGAATATCAAATTGGCTATCTGTGCCGATCACCCATCGTCTTAAACAGTTGATCTTGTATTGGTCGAAATAATCGTCTGCCTCTCCACACAAGAAGGCACTATCTGTGACAAGCTTCTGATAATCCTGCGAATAATCGTCAAAATCGACACGGTTTTTCATAGAGGCTCATACCAGTTATGTTTTTACAAGCTTGGAGGTGGCTGGTAATGATTTCTTACATAGCACCAAGTATCCAGAATTTTTTCTTTCATATTTTGAAACTTAAAATCAGGAAAAAATGCCATCAGTTTTGAGCTATCCAATATCACCGAGGTATTATCAAAAGACCGTCTTGGATGAATTTGATACTGGAAAGGTTGATCAATGGTATGTAAAAAAATATCCAGTAGATCCAGAATCGACACGCCGATTCCTGTTCCCAAATTATAAGTCCCCGAAGAATCAACATTATTGAGGGAATGGGTCATAAGCAATGCAATATCCTCCACATAAATATAATCACGAAGCGTTTGCCGATCTCCAAAAGCCTGGATCTCAGATTCTTCCAGGATATGCTTCATCCATTGGCCAATAACCCCCTGGGGGTTATTCAATGGTTGCCGAGGACCATATGCATTCCCGATTCGATAAACATCACTGGCAATATTGACACGTTCTTTAAAATAGTTTAAAAAATGCTCTGTTGCCAGTTTTGTAATGCCGTAAGGACTAAAAGGCTGAGGTAATGTATCTTCGGTAATTCTCCCATTTTGTGGGCCATAAATGGTTCCCCCAGAAGAAGGAAACACGATTTTTCGGACACCGCAAGTGGAGGCCAATTCAAAAAATTGGATGGAATCCCTCAGGTTCTGTTCAATCTCGATAAAAGGATCATTCCAACTTGAAGCAGGATTTGTCATACATATAAAATGATAGATCACATCCTGATTTTCCAGCACCTGTTTCAAAACATCTCGATTTGCGAATTCCCCCGACACAAAGTTCACCTTCCCTCTCTGATGTTCTAGATGCTTGGAAGTCCTATAGGAGAAACGGTCAAAGACAGTCACTGCATGACCTAATTCAACCACCTGATCCACAACGTGAGACCCAATGAAACCATCTCCACCCATAATTAGAACTCTCAAGATTCCCCCTAATCCGTCGTTTCTGCGACAAAAGCAATTGGCCACCGCTTGGAGACATCATATAACCGGGCAAGATAAGTACCAACAATACCCATAAAAATGAGCTGCAAAGAGCCCATAAATGTGACCATAAAAAGCAAGGACGCATATCCTGGAACTTCGAAAGTGCCCAAATACCAATTTACAATCACAAAACCAGCATAACCAAGGGCAAGAAAAGCCGTTGCAAAACCCGTATAGGTCGCCAAACGTAGTGGCAAATAAGAAAACGAAAAAATTCCCGTTACAGCCAGTTGTAAGTACTTTCTAAAAGTGTACCCAGATTTACCATGAAATCGCGCATCCCGTTCGTACTCAACACCTATTTGTCTAAAACCCGCCCATGCTCTAAGGCCTCGTAAAAATGGATTCGCTTCTTCTAATTGAAGCATTGCATTTACCACAGGACGTGACATCGCGCAAAAGTCGCCTGTATCGAGTGGGATATGTATCTCTGAAAACCAGCTTAAAATTTTATAAAAAGCCTTAAAGAAAAACCGTTTAACAATGCCTTCTTTGCGTTTCATTCGCACACCATAAGCCACATCGGCCCGATTGTAAACTGCCTCAAAAAATTCGGGGAGTATCTCGGGAGGGTCTTGAAGATCATCGTCTATAATGGCGACAAAAGCCCCCTTGCTTTCACGAAGACCAATCGTTACTGCAGCTTGATGTCCAAAATTTCGGGACAGCCTAAATCCACGAATAAAAGCATGTAAATTTGAGAGCCGTTTGATTTCACCAAAAGAGTTGTCTTGGCTTCCATCATCTATAAGCACCAACTCAAACCTGAGGTGAGCCTTAACCATAACCCCAGAAACGCGTTCAACGAGACGTTCGAGAATTTCTCGGGAACAATAGACAGGTACAACAATACTATGCAAAGGAGAGATCAATTTTTACCTACCCTTTCTTGCATCGGTTTATGGCCTACGTATGTGATATATAAGTTCAAATAGTGCTAGGAGGTTTCAAGACCCCCTATTTCGATAAGGCACTCAATCGCTGGATGCTCTCTGTATGGTCAGGGTCAATTTTTAGGGCTTTGTAATACCACAACTTGCTTTCTTCCTGCCTACCCAACTGTTCATGACAAAAACCAATAGTATAAGGCAAGTCGACCAACGCTTCATTCAAGTGATGTGCGCTTTGAAGCGCCGAAATTGCATTTTCATAATCTCCAATAATACGCAACAAATTGCCCAAAAGTTGCCACGCCTCCCAAAAATCGGGTTGTAATTCTGTCGCACGAAGCACTGCAAGAATGCCTTTTTCGTGCGCCTCTTTGGCAAAATATGCCCGGCCCATATTCACCAAAGCGATCACATATTTGGGGCGAACATTTAATACCTGCTGGTACAATTCAATTGCGCGATCATATTGATGGTTTTCATGAAGATACGCGGCAGAGTTTTGAAGTGCTGCCGTTAAATCTTGGATCAAGCCTTGTTTGTTTTTTGCATTTTGCAATGCAGATGCAATTTGTGCTTGGCCCTGTTTTCGTTCATCCGGGTCATCGCTCATAAAATGTAATACGCCAAGCAACACCGTCACATGGGCATCTCCAGGATAAATATCAAGCGCATACTGAAGACGGTCTAGCATTGACTGCCCCACACCAAAGGCAAGAATAGCTGATTGGGTATAGAAATTCACTGGCAAAATATCACGACCATGATCATAGGCATCTCCAAACAATACCATACCTTTGTCAATTTGACGAGAAGCAACATAACTTCGCCCCACCAACCAATAGTCAAGGGCTTCTGATTTTTCTAACGACACAACACTCAGCAAAATTAAAATAAAAGACCACCCAACCAAAACTATTTTCTGAATACGCTTTTCTTTCAATTTTTGACACAGCGAACACATGAACCAAGCTAGGACAACAGAACTGCCAACAGATGCAAAATACAGTTGCCGAGAAGGTCCCACAATTTGTCGGTCAGACGCATTGTTGACAAAAGGTAAAACCATAATAACAGTCCAAACAGCCCAATGCGTGAGTATCCAATCACGTCGCCTCAGAAAAAGCCAAACCACACTTATAAAAAATAAAACACCGACTATCATTTCATACACATTCGGCTCATTTTGCGTGGCAAAATAGGGAAGCCAATGAGCCGATGTTATCAAACGCCCCAAATACCAAATAGGATTGATAAACAGGCGTCTTAAATCTATCTCATTGACCACGCCTTGAACCTGAGCGTGATTGGGTGAGGCTAAAAAAGCCAAACCAGTAAACGCAACACCTGCCCCAAGAACAATCAATATAAGATGCAAAGACCTTTTTTTTTGCCAAATGATATAACCATGAAATAAAACAACAACAACACTCGCAGGGTGAGAAAAAACGGCACACCATACCATTCCAATCACACCGAACCAAAACCGAGGCTGATCGGTTTCAAAATAACGAAGTAAAAACCAAACAGAAGATAGAGCAAAAATACAAGCCAGATTATAGTTTACACACATGACCCATTGAACTGCTCTAAAATGGGCAACGTTTAAAAGAAAAAAAACAGCCGCAATCAGGCACACTGTCATATCGATCTGCAACCGTCTCAAAACACAGAAAACAAACCATGAGGCAATGATATGTAATACAATTTGAAATGCTTGATAACCTGCATCACTTGCATCCCAAAGTACAACCCCGATTAAAAAAAACAAATCTACAGGCGGTCTCACAACCATGACACGTTGTGTAGAAGTCCAATTAAATGGATTGTCCAATATCAACCTGGCATCTTGAATGGCCGCAGGTTCATCACCAACGACATTCATAGGATGTTCGAGCAATCCACCAAAAGCGATAAAGGACAACAAACATATAAAAATAAAAAAACCAATCCGTAATCGCGGTGTGTCTTCTATATCAAAAATAGAACCCAAGGCATCAACACTCCAAACCAACGCGTTTTAACTCCTCTGATTTCTCAAAAAATAACAGGTCTTCCAAATTTACGCTTCATCTTGAAATGTTTTTCATTGTTGTTTTACCAGCAAGATTTCAGCATGGTTTGGATCTATGAATTTGTGATAAAGAATCCCATGCATCTTCCTACTGGGGGTCAAACTTCAACGCCCGCTGTGCCACACCTCTTGCTTCATTTATCTCACCTGCATTGAAATGCAACAAACTCAATTCACGATAATAGCCCCACATTCTCTGTTTGCTCACCAAAGTATCTACGTGCATCTCTATTTCCAGCTTATGGGACAACTTTGCCCGATTAACATCATCCAACCTGGCATAAAATCCGCGACACTATTGCCACAACAAAATCAAACAACCCACCATAAAGCCACGTATTTTTTATTAAAAAAACCAGTTGATCTTGAAACCCACTCATATATATGAAAACCCTAAGTGCCGTAAAAATACAATACGTTCGTCTTCTATCAGAAATTTGGCTCTTCGCTGGCCTGTATGGGTAAAATAACTGGTATAAAGAAGGCGTAGATTAACTCGTTCTCTTATTTGTAAAATCAATTCTATATTTGTTCATATGGTAGTTGCCATTAGGGCGTTTTCCGTGCTTGTAAATGTTGAAGACGAGAATTTAATTCCGAATTATCCGGTTCTTTCAAAAGAAGTTTCTTATAAACGACGATGGCTTCTTGGTAATTATGGCTTTGTTCATATGCAAATGCCAACGCGCTCAAAACCTCAATGTCATCAGGGGCCACACCCACTGCTTTTTCAAGGATAGAAACAGCTTCAACATAGCGGTCCGTTTTCAGCAACAGTGTTCCTAGGTTATTAAGTGCTTTAAGGTTATGTGGCTGATTTTGAAAGATATGTTTATAGGTCACAATGGCATCGTCATATTTGTTTAGATAAAAAAGCGTTTCTCCAAGTTTGGAATAGGCATCCCAGTCAGTGGTATCCATATCCACAGTTTTACGAAACAATGTCTCTGCTTCTTGATATTTGTGCTGTGCAAACAGCGCAATGCCCAAGTTATAAAATGTTGTCGTATTTGTTGTGTCACTCTTTGCCACTTCACGAAATAGAAGTTCGGCGTTATAAAAATCATCACTCCGAAATAAAGAATGGCCAAGATTTTGAATGGATTCTATGTACTCTGGGCTGATCGATATTGCATTTTGATAAGCCTGAATGGCCTTCTCCGAATGCCCTAAAGCCATTAGGGCATTTCCATTGTTAAAGTGTGCCATTGCATAATCGGGTGAAAACTGCAACGCGTATTCATAAATTTTAATTGCTTTTGTATATCTTTGGTTGGAATGATGATAACTCGCTAAATTCTGTAGTAATGCTGCTGCATTTTGTATCAGTGGTTCTTGTTCGTGTTTTCCCTCTTTATTTATTGCATCAACAATACGGTGTAAGCCTTTATTGCGAGTTTCTGGTGTATCCACAGCAAAATCCACAACGCCCCTCAACACCTGAAGTTCCGGAATTTCTGGATGTCTCATTGAAGCCTCTTCAATAATATGTTGATAGGATTCTCCAAATGTTAAACCAATACCAACCAATCGTTCGTACGCATCAACTGGAATAAGATTAGGCGCATGTTGAATAGCTCGCTCAAATAATTCAGTTGCTCTGTGTCTATTTTGAGGATGCTCATTAATCCGGAAGGCATACCCTCGACCACCAAAATAAATCGACAATGCCTCTGTTTTTTTGAGATGATAGATACTCGAAACAGCTACGAGGATGAACACACTCACCCATATCCATTGCTTATTTCTTGGGCTTACCCACTGCGTGTTTAATCTTAAGATAACAGTGCGTAAACACCAAGCCAATACGAATGCAAAACCAGCAGAAGCAAAGTAGAGTTGGCGAGAGGGCCCAAATGCCAAACGCCACAATTCCAATTGTGTATTTACAAAAGGCAAAACTGTCACCAATGAAAAAACACCCCAATAAGCAACGGGGAATACACGTCGTTTAAAGAGCACCAACAAGCCAACAAAATAAAAAAAAGCCAAGGTGATTTCCCAAGACAGCCGAGTACTTGTCACGGTTTCTTGTGTCACCCAGAAAGCTGTAGAAATAAGCCGCCCCAAGTACCAAAAATAATTCAAAACCAACCGCGGCAGCTCGGGTGCAACCATAAGCCCCAAATTTTGACTGGTATTGGGAGGGATCATTTGCACAGAAATGCCCAATATGACTGCTGAAATCAACACCGGCCCGGCGCTTTGACACACAAAATGAAAGGATGATTTATGGTGCCAGGCCAAATAAGTGCAAAACAGAGATATTGAAACAGCCGAAGGGTGGGCAAACACAGCAACAAGCAAATTGAAAATTGCAATGACGATCCAATAGGGTTTCTTATCTTTTAAGAACTTTATGAAAGCCAAAACGACAAACAACGAAAAAATAAATGCCAAATTATAATTAATAACAGTAATCCAATGAACTGCACGAAAATGCGATGTATTCACAAGAAAAAACAAACTACCCACCAAACTGAGTTCGACATCGGCACCCAGCTTACGGCTGGTATAGGCAAGTAAAAGACTGGCAAAAAGATGTAAACAAATTTGTAAAACATGGTATCCAACAGGATTTGGTCCCCAGATGAGATACCCAATTAGAAAAACCAAATCATTGGTTGGGCGAATAGGCAGCAATCGTTCTGAAGAGAACAAATATTTAAAATCATTGGCTGCAATACTGATATCAGCGATTAAATCCCAATCATCCCAACCATCCCAAAAATTATGGGTAACAAGGTTCGCAAAGGTTATGGCACTTATGCAAACTATAAGTGCCGTAAAAATACAATACGTCCGTCTTGTATCAGGAATTTTAAAAATAGTGTTCATTAATTTGGCTCTTCGCTGTTCTGTATGGGTAAAATAGTTGGTATAAAGCAGGCATAGATTAGCTCGTTCTCTTATTCGTAAAATCAATTCTATATTTGTTCATATCGTATATTGCCATTAGGGCGTTTTCCGTGCTTGCAAAAGTTGAAGCCGAGAATTTAATTCCAAATTATCCGGTTCTTTCAAAAGAAGTTTCTTATAAACGACGATGGCTTCTTGGAAATTATGGCTTTGTTCATATGCAAATGCCAACGCGCTCAAAACCTCAAGGTCATCAGGAGCAACACCTACTGCTTTTTCAAGGATAGAGACAGCTTCAACGTAACGGTCTGTTTTCAAGAACAGCAATCCCAGGTTCTTAAGTGCTTTAAGGTTATGTGGCTGATTTTGAAAGAGATGTCTATTGGTCACAATGGCATCATCAAATTTATTTAAATGGAAAAGCGTTTCTCCAAGCATAGAATAGGCATCCCAGTCAATTGTATCCATATCCACAGTTTTACGAAACAATGTCTCTGCTTCTTGATATTTGTGCTGTGCAAACAGCGCAATGCCCAAGTTATAAAATGCTGTCGCATTTTCAGTGTCTAATCGTACTACTTTTCGAAAAAGTTGTTCGGCGTTTTGGAAATCACCGTTCTCAAAAAAAACATTTGCGATATTTTGAATTGATTCGATGTAATCAGGATTTAGAGCTATAGATTTGTTATATGACGCCACTGCCAAATTGTACCTATGGAGCTTACTCAGTGCATTGCCCATATGATAGTAAACCATCGCATAATTAGGATTGTATTCGATGGCTCTTTGATAAAGGGCAACAGCTTGTTCGAACATATCTTGGGCATGATAATAACCCCCTAAATTTTGCATCAGTCTCGCTACCAATTCTCTGAGATCTTCCTTTTCTTTTGATTTATTTATAATCGATAGAATAGCGACATCGCCTTTTTCCCATTCAACAACTGATGGGTTTGTAAAAACAGCCATCCATTCTAAAACCTCGATATCCAAGCGATCAGAATGATATATTCGTCCCATTTTGACAACCTTTTGATACGGTCTACCTATTCCCAACCCCATACTGAGCAAACGCCTATAAACATCTAAAGGCACAATGTGAGGGGCATGCCTGATTGCCCGTTCGTACAAATCTGCTGCTTGCCGCCCATTCTCCGATTTCTGATTAACTCGGAAGGCATAGCCCCGACCACCAAAGTAAATCGACAATGCCTCGGTTTTTTTAAGATGATAGATTCCTAAAACAGTTAAAAACGCGACCAATATCCCCCAGATCCATTGCTTCTTTTTTAACCATGACCTCTCTCCGTTTAACTTCAAAACAACAGCACGTAAACACCAAGCCAATACGAATGCAAAACCAGCGGAGGCAAAATAGAGTTGGCGAGAAGGCCCAAATGCCAAACGCCACAATTGTGTATTTACAAATGGTAAAACGGTTAACAATGAAAAAACACCCCAATGTGCGATGGGAAACACACGTCGTTTTAAAAGAACTAACGTACTCGCAAAATAAAAAACGCCCAAAACAATTTCCCAGGGCAATCGAGTACTTGTAACGGTTTCTGAACCAACCACAAAAGCTGTTGAGATCAACCGACCCAAGTACCAAAAATAATTCAAGAACAACCGCGTCAATTCTGGCGCGATCATAAACCCAGCATCTTGAATTGAATTGGGAGACACCACTTTTACTGAAATGCCAATTACGACAACAGCCACCACCAGCGGCGCTGCTGTTTGACATATAAAATAAATGGATGGTTTATGATGCCAGGCCAAATAAGTGCAAAACACGGCTATTGAAACGGCCGAAGGGTGGGCAAACACCGCGGCAACCAAATTAAAAATTGCAATGACGATCCAATAGGGTTTCTTATCTTTTAAGAACTTTAGAAAAGCCAAAACGACAAACAACGAAAAAATAAATGCCAAATTATAATTAATAACAGTAATCCAATGAACTGCACGAAAATGCGATGTATTCACAAGAAAAAACAAACTACCCACCAAACTGAGTTCGACATCGGCACCCAGCTTACGGCTGGTATAGGCAAGTAAAAGACTGGCAAAAAGATGTAGGCAAATTTGCAAAATATGATATCCCACAGGACTTGGTCCCCAAATGAGATACCCAATTAAAAATACCAGATCATTGGTTGTGCGAATAGGCAGCAATCGTTCTGCAGAGAACAAATATTTAAAATCATTGGATGCAATACTGATATCAGCGATTAAATCCCAATCATCCCAACCATCCCAAAAATTATGGGTAACTAGGTTCGCAAAGGTAACGGCACTTATGAAAACCATAAGTGCCGTAAAAATACAATACGTCCGTCTTGTATCAGGAATCTCAAAAATAGTGTTCATTAATTTAAACCTTCCATCCATTAAAACCCTTCAAACTGGCTCAAATCAACGATACCACTTGATAAAGCAGCAATGCGTTGCACCAACGCCAACCGTGCGGCTTTCAACTCGGGTTCCTTAGCCATCACCATCACCACGTCAAAAAAGACATTGATGGGTTCGCGCAACTCAGCCATCACATCAAGTAGCGTGGTCAATTTATCCTCTGCAGCATCCATTTTATGCCACGCAGCCTCTGTGGCTTCATGCAACGCTTTAGAAGACGCATCAGGATCGACATCTGGATTCAAGTCAAACGTTTCATCCAAATCACGCACAATGCGTTTGCAACGTGAATGGGCATGTAAAATATCTAACCATGTCTCTGTGCCAATCTGCTTTGTAAACGCTTCGGCAATACGCCGAATCTCATAGGGATCATCCAACCCTGCGGCAATGGCGGCTGAAATCGCATCGTGGCGCAAACCTTCATCGCGCAAATTAACTTCAAAACGGCGAATCACAAACTCAAAAGCTTCGTCCAATGCGTCATCTTTGGCCACCACAGGCAAATGCTGAGCCGCTGCTTGCAACCCCCGCCGCAGTGAAAAATGCACCCCTTGCCCGACCAAATTGGCCAACAAACCCAATGCGTCTCGTCGCAACCCATAAGGGTCAGACATAGACCTCGGTTTGATGCCCACACAAAAAAGGCCCGCCAAACTATCCAATCGGTCAGCCACCGAAATCGCCAACCCAGGCAACGTATCGGGCACCGAATCACCGGGAAAACGCGGGTGATAATGACCTTCAATGGCTTTGGCAACCGCTTCAGATTCTCCTGAGGCAAGTGCGTAGTATCGCCCGATAACCCCTTGCAAAGACGTCATTTCAACAACCATACCCGTGGCCAAATCGGCTTTGCATAAGGTAGCTGCACGCACCGAAGCATCTAAATCATCACCCGTCAAACCCAAGTCATCTGCCAAATCGGCCACCAACTTTTCAACACGCCGTGACTTATCCCGCATCGACCCCAACTTCTCCTGAAATATCAACGTGTCTAACCGAGGCAAGTAATCTTCCAATTTCTTTTGGGTATCTTCTTTAAAGAAAAACTCGGCATCGGCATATCGGGCACGAACCACACCTTCATTGCCCCGTATCACAAGCGCAGGGTCACTGGGTTTGCCATTGGACACCGTAATAAAATACGGCATCAACTTGCCATCTGTATCAAAGATTGGAAAATACCGTTGGTGTTTTTTCATCACCCCAATCAACACCTCACTGGGTAGTGACAGATGCTTTTTGTCAAAAGCACCGCCCAATGCATGGGGGGCTTCAACCAAATCGGTCACTTCATCAAGCAAATCGGGATCGTCTTTAACCACACCGCCTGCATCATCGGCCTGCTCGGCAACCATCACTCGAATGGCCTCTCGCCGCTTTTCACGGTCCACCAAAATGCCGGCAGTCTCCATTTGTGCATGATAATCTGAAGCAGATGCAATTTCAATCTCGGGCGACTTATCAGGTCGCAACCCCCGACTCACCCGCCCAGACACCGCGCGTGCATACGTAAAAGGAATCACCTGATCACCCAACAGAGCCACAATCCAACGCAAAGGTCTTGGAAAAGCCACGCCATCGGAATGCCAGCGCATGGTTTTTCCAAAATTGAGCTTGCCAATCAGATCGGGCAATAAGTCTGCTAAAATAACCTGGGTCTTCTGCCCAATAGATGTCACCGTTGCCCAAACATAATCATCGCGTTGTTCTACAAGGGCAGGATCAACACCTTGGCCTCGGCAAAAACCTTGCAATGCCTTGGTTGGGTTACCGTCTTCATCAAACGCCACCCGAATAGCTGGACCACGTGCCTGTTTCGTTTCATCGGGCTGGCGTCCCAACAAATTCTTTACCAGCACATACAGTCGGCGCGGTGTACCACTAACTTCCACAGCGTCACATGTCAACCGCGCCTCTTTGAGTCGTTCGGGCACCGAGGTTTCAAGCTGAGCGATGGCCCGCACCACATCGTGAGGCGGCAACTCTTCGGTACCAATTTCAAGCAACAAATCGGCTGCATCTACGTCTGGTAAATCGTCGGCCTTTGTTTCAAGTGCTTCCATGGGTGGCAATGCAACGGCCATGGGATGACCTTCATCTTCGCGTTGTTGGGCAAATGTTTCGGCGACAATACGCGACAAATCG
>JBLHJX010000103.1:0-16812 GCA_047619225.1 Candidatus Latescibacterota bacterium | reverse complement strand
CCGAAAAGGTTATTTTATAATAACCGTCAAGGAAGTGTCCCAATGTCGAAGAAGAAAGTTCGCACAGACTACGATAAAGCATTTAAAGATGAATGAGGCGGGTTTGCTCCCATCATACGGAAAATGGCCCTTGACATCATCTGTTCTATGAGGTAATTTCACTTGTGACAATTGAAAAGGTATTCAATTAAGGTAGGTAAAATGACAGCAACGCATATCCACAATCTCGAAATGGACCATTGTGAAACGCACCTCGTAGATCGCGACAGGGTGCTTCGGGCCGCGCATGCCATGCCCGAGTCCAACCAATTGCACGCCTTGGTCGATGCCTTTCGAGTACTCAGCAATCTCACGCGGCTGAAAATCATTCATGCCCTGACTCATGAGGAACTTTGTGTGTGCGACATAGCCGCTTTGCTTGATATCAACGAATCTGCTGTTAGTCGTGAACTGCGCATGTTGCGAAGCATGCATTTGGTTAAACATCACCGCGTGGGCAAATGTGTCTACTACACGCTTGATGATGATCACGTACGCCAGATATTTGCTGCTGGTCTCGACCATGTGTGTGAGCAGTATACCACCTGAATAGGATAAGATTCCCATGAACATCCAAAGTACAACCCAGTTTAAAGTGACAGACATGGATTGCCCAGACTGTATCGAAAAAGTCGAGCGGGCGATTCGTGTGGTTGCCGGTGTTTCTGATGTTTCGGCAAGTCTCATGGCCCAAAACGTGAACATCACGCACACGGGCACGCCGAGAGATGCACTGGTGCAGGCCATTCAAACGGCGGGTTATACGGTTGTGGCTGATATGCGCACGGTTTTTTCTGTGACCGATATGGAATGCGCCGGATGTGCCGAAAAAGTTGAGCGTGCAATTTGTGCGCTCGATGGCATTGTTGATGTGACAACCAGTGTGATGAGCCAAAAGGTGACTGTGTGTTACGATCCGGAAACGGTGACGCCCAATGCCATTACCCATGCGATTCGCCAGGCCGGTTATACGCCAGATGGTGGGCTTGTTCCCACATTTTGGCGCAATCGGGAAAAGATGTGTACGTTGTTTGCGGGTTTGTTTTTCTTTGTCGGGCTGATTTTGTCTTGGCAATTTGGTGACACTGAGTCTCAGCCCATTTGGATGGGGCATTTGGCGTGGTATCAGGTGTTCTATTTGCTGGCAGCGGTTTTGGGTGGCAGCAATTTTTTTGTGGCGGGTTTTCGTTCTTTAAGGTCGTTTTCACTCGATATTGATTTTTTGATGACGGTTGCCATTTTGGGTGCTGTTCTCATCGGTGAGCATATGGAGGCGGCGGCCATTGCTTTTTTATTTTCAACGGCTGAATTGCTCGAAGATTACGCCATTGATCGAGCACGTCAATCGCTTCGAAGTTTGATGAGCTTATCACCCGATGAGGCCACGTTAAAGATTGTAGGTGGTGAGCGTGTTGTTGCTGTAGATGTGATAGAACGCGATCAGGTTGTGATTGTGCGACCGGGTGAAAAGGTGCCTGTAGATGGTGAGGTGGTCGATGGTTTGTCGGCGGTGGATCAATCGCCCATTACGGGTGAGTCGATGCCTGTGAACAAGGGGGTGGGCGATGGTGTTTTTGCGGGTACAATCAATTTAGAAGGCTATTTGGAAATACGTGTGACACGCCTTGCATCGGAAAGCACTTTGCAGCGCATTATTAAAATGGTGGAAGAAGCAGAGGAAAACCGAGCGCCGAGTGAACAGTTTGTGAAAAAATTCTCGCGGTATTATACACCTGTGGTGACGTTGCTGGCATTGGGTGTCATTTTGGTGCCCACGTTGTTGTTGGGAGGTGATTTGTCACTGTGGTTTGTGCGGGGGTTAACGCTGCTTGTTATTGCGTGTCCCTGTGCGTTGGTGATCTCCACGCCTATTGCGGTGGTGAGTGGCATTACGAGTGCGGCCCGACAAGGGGTGTTGATTAAAGGGGGCAATTATCTTGAAGCCGCAGGGGGGGTGCGTGTGGTAGCATTTGACAAAACTGGCACACTCACTTATGGTAAACCCGTTGTGACAGATGTGGTGGCCGTCAATGGTTGGACCGAAGCAGATGTGTTGCGTATTGCTTCGGCATTGGAAATGCGATCGGGGCACCCGATTGCGCAGGCGATTTGCATGTATTCACCCGTTGATACAGATGTTGTTGTGACCGATTTCAGGTCGCTTACGGGCAAAGGACTATGTGGTCAGGTTGATGGGGTTGTTTATTTGGTCGGATCGCCCAATTTATTTTCTGGTGATGGCAAAAAGTGGGTTGAAGAGTTTCAAATGGTGGGTAAAACAGCCGTTTTGGTGGGCACTGAAACTGAGGTTATGGGTGTGATTGCTGTTGCCGATACGGTTCGCCCAGAGGCACAAGCAGTTGTGAGTGCTTTGCACAAGCGTGGGATGAAGACGGTGATGTTGACGGGCGATAACCCCAAAACAGCTCAAGCAATTGCCGAAAGTGTGGGGGTGGGGTCTTGGCAGGCGGAGTTGTTGCCCGATCAGAAGTTGGCGGCGTTGAAGGATTTATTGGATCAATATGGTGCTGTGGCCATGATCGGTGATGGTGTCAATGATGCACCTGCACTGGCTTTTGCAACGGTGGGCATTGCCATGGGCGCTGCAGGAACAGATACGGCCTTGGAAACCGCCGATGTGGCACTGATGGCCGATGACTTGTCGAAACTTCCGTATTTATTTGATTTGTCGCACCAAGCCCGAAGGGTTATTCGGCAGAATATTTGGTTTGCAATTTTGGTGAAATTTGGGCTTGCTGTTGGTATTGTTCCTGGTTTTGTTTCTTTGGTTGTTGCTGTTTTGGTGGGCGACATGGGCACCACCCTTGGGGTAACTGGAAACGCATTGCGGTTGGCACGTGTGCGTGCTTCTGTTTGAAAGAGGTTTATGATGTTGGAAGTTTATACGGGTTTTATTGTTGCGGGTTTGTCGGTGTCTTTTTTACATGCAATTTTGCCCAATCACTGGTTGCCCTTTGTATTGGCTGGGCGCGCACAAAAATGGTCGATTGGGAAGACGCTTTCGGTTGTGACCTTAGCGGGTGGCGGCCATGTTTTGATTACAACAATCTTAGGTGTGCTCATTGTATGGATGGGTGTTGCACTTACAGATTATGTAGAAGCATGGGCTGAACCGTTGGCTTCTGGTGTATTGATTCTATTTGGATTGTTTTATATTGTGCAGCATTTTCGAGGAGTGGGGCACAGTCATCTTCATATTCCTGGGCTTGGTCACGGTCATAACCACGACCATGAAGATCACGGTCATAACCACGACCACGAAGATCACGGTCATAACCACGACCATGGAGATCACCATGATCATGCTACTGCCGAAGATTCGCGTTTTTCACCTGATAAAGTGGCGGTGGTCTCGCTGATTGCATTGCTCACGTTTTCGCCGTGTGAAGGATTTTTGCCGATTTATTTAACGGCGTGGCCACATGGTTGGACGGTTTTTGTTTTGTTGTCTGCTGTTTTGGCTGTGGGCACATTGGCGGGCATGTTGGTTTTTACTGGGCTCACATTTTTAGGCGTGCAACATTTGGAAATGCCGTGGTTAGAACGATATGAAAATGTGATTTTGGGTGGTGTTTTGATTTTGTTGGGCATTGGTGTGATTTTGTTTCATCACCATTAAAAGGCAGGAGACAAGAGGAAATCAAAGGTGGAAGATTCAATCTTGCTACCCAACTATAGTAATTCTTTCACTAATACTTCTTTTTTTATATAAAAAGGGCGCCTCATACGGGGCGTCCTTTTTTTGATCAATCTGCTAAATGATGTGATGGGAAAAGTAGATATGAAAGGTGGCCTGAAGGGGATTACTGTTGAAACGATTTTAGAAGTGAAAGAGTAATTCCGTTCTGATATCCAAGGATATAAAAACCTCCCGTAGAGAAAACTTGCTTGACAGGTTGCATTTACGGGAGGTTTTAAGTTATTGTGAATAGAGAAGCGTATCTCAATTTCTAATGGTTTTAGGGTTTTAACATGACGCGATCTGAAAATGGGTTTCAAACGGGCGGTTTAACCCGTCGGTGGGTTGTGCAACCTCGTTATATTTTGGCTGTTGCCGGATTGGTTGCGATGCTGGTGTTTGGTTCGTCGATTTACGAGCAAACACAGGATCGAGAAGAAATTCTGGGTGTGATGCACGATCAGGCGCAAGCACTGGCGCAGGCGGTTGCCCAAAGTGCTGAAAATGCGGTGTATGCCGATGCAGAATTGGAGCAGGAAATTGTTGCTCGGTTGACCAATAATGCCCGATTGCTGGATCGCCTGGAAACCCAACATGGTGTTTCATCTTCGGCTCTTAAGATTATGGCGCAAGAAATTGAGGTGTCAAATATTGTGTTTTATTCTTCACACGGCCAGATGATGCTGGCAAGCCATCCTGAAGGTGCAATGGTTTCTGAGGCATTTGTCCAGCGTGTATTGATAAGTTCTGAATCTGTGGTGTTGTCTGGATATCGGACAGGGGCATCATTGGCCGATGGATATGCTGTTGGTTATCGCCGCCCTGAAGGGGGAGTCATTGTCATTCGAGATGATGCTGGACGGATGCTTGGGCTGCGTCGTCGCTTTGGGGTAGGACGGTTGGTTCAGGACATTGGTCGCAAAACGGGTGTGGCCTATGTGGTTATTCAAGATCAAAAAGGGATTTTGGCCGCGTCGAGTCAGGTACGTCAGATGTCCACTATTCAGGTGGATGCGTTTTTGCAGGATGCGATGGAAAAACAGAGGGAGCAGAGCCGGTTTTTTTTGTTTGAGGAGAAAAACGTTTTTGAAGTGGTGCAGCCCTTTGTATTAAGCGGTGTGCCCAGTGGATTGTTACGTATTGTTGGCCTGTGGCCTGATGCATTGAATGCAGCAGAAGGTCGTGCAAAAACGCGTTTGATTTGGATGTCGGGAGGGCTGTTGGTTGCAGGCGTTATTTTGCTCAACTTTCTGATGCTTAAGCAGAACTTTGATGCTGTAAACCAGGCTTATCGGCAGATTCGAACCTATACGGGTGATGTGCTCGAACACATGGCAGATGGTGTGGTGGTTGTAGATCGAGAAGGAAAAATTACAACATTCAATCGTGCGGCAGAGTTAATTTTTGGTTATCAGGCATCAGATGTAATCGGTCGAAGTTGTGGTGAAATTGTTCAGGATCAGACACCGATATTGGAGCAATCGCTTCAGCGTGGAGAAGGGTTAACCGATGTTGAGTGTCGTTATCAGACGAATCGGGGCAAAGAATTGGTGTTGTCGATTAGCACGTCTATTCTGTGGTCTGATAACCAGGCGGTTGACGCGTGTATTGCGGTGATTAAAGATTTGACGCAACAAAAGAAAATGGAAGAAGATGCCAAACGCCAAGAACGTTTGGCTGCGATGGGAGAATTGGCGGCAGGTGTAGCACATGAGATTCGCAACCCCTTGAATGCAATTGATATGACGGTGCAGCGGTTTGGGGCAGAATTTACACCTGTGGAGAATCGCAGCGAATACGATGAACTTGTTCGTATTGTGGAATCTGAGCTCAACCGTGTCAATGGTATTGTGGAGCAATTTTTACGGCTTGCACGACCTCCTAAACTAACACCTAAATTAACGGATGTTGATGCGCTGATTCGCGATTTGGTCACGGTGATAGACCGCAAGACAACGTCCAAGCACCTTATGCTTAAACTGGACCTTCAACTCGATAAGTCGGTCATTGTGGATCGAGAGCAACTCACACAGGCTGTGCTCAACTTGCTGCTCAATGCGGTTGATGCAACACCTCAAGGAGGCGAGATTTCTGTTGCTTCGCGATTGGCACATTCAGATACAATACCATTTGAGACCGAAGTAGAGGGACTATGGACTGTCTTGACGGTTGCCGATATGGGTGTTGGAATGGATGAGGATGTCTTGGCACGTATTTTTGATCCGTATTTTACCACGAAAGATGGTGGTACGGGTCTTGGGTTGAGTTTGGTAGGACGTATTATTGAAGAGCATGGTGGACGTATTGATGTAAAGAGTCGGGTAGGTGTTGGTTCGACTTTTAGCATATTTTTACCGGAGAAGTGAGATGAATCATAGAACTATTTTGATCATAGATGATGAAGAACCTCAGCGAACGGTGTTGGCGGGATACTTGCGGAAGAAGGGATTTGAAATTGCAACGGCTGAAAGTGCAGATGCGGGGGTTGCCATTTTTGAATCGCAATCTGTCGATTTGGTGCTGACAGATTATCGGATGCCGGGTGGCACCGGGCTGGATGTGCTGCATGCTGTGAAAAAAATTAATCCGAGTGTGCCGCTCATTCTAATTACCGCTTATGGCAATATTGAAGGTGCTATTGAAGCCATGCGCGATGGGGCTTTTGATTATATCTCAAAACCTGTGAAGCTCAATATGCTGACTGAGGTTGTGGAAAAGGCATTGGAACAGCGCCAGATCTATCTGGAGAATCAGACGATTATTGATCCGGACGATGGCACATTTCACTTAGAGGGTTTGGTTGCTGATAGTTCTGTTATGCAGACGGCTTTGAACGTGAGTGCGCGGGCAGCACAAAGCGATGCAACGGTTTTGATTTTGGGAGAGACAGGTACAGGTAAAGAAGTCATTGCCCGGGCCATTCATAAGGCGAGCCTCAGATCAAAGAAGGCATTTTTGGCTGTCAATTGTGGTGCACTGGCAGAAGGCTTGCTCGAAAGTGAATTGTTTGGGCACGAGAAAGGTGCTTTTACAGATGCAAGTACAAGACGTATGGGTCGCTTTGAAGAGGCCGATGGTGGGACTTTGTTTCTCGACGAAGTGGGTGATCTTTCAATGGGATTGCAGGTCAAATTGTTGCGTGTGCTTCAAGAAGGAGAGTTTCAGCGGGTGGGCAGCAATGAAACATTGCAAACAGATGTACGTGTTATTGCGGCCACGCTTCGAGATTTGGATCGTATGGTTCGAGATAGATCTTTTCGAGAAGATTTGTTTTACCGGTTGAATGTTATCACGGTCCGCATACCTCCTTTGAGGTCTCGGCGAGAGGATATTTCAGCATTGGCAGAAACGTTTTTGAAATACTATGCACAAAAGAATAAAAAGGAGATTAAAGGCTTTTCCAGAGAAACAATGGATGTCCTGTTGCGGCACGCTTATCCTGGCAACGTTCGCGAACTGGAAAATGCAATTGAACGTGCTGTGGTGATGGCGCGAGGTGATGTTTTAGGCATTAATGACTTGCCCGAGGTTATGCGTGGTGCAGAAAAAAAAGAACAGAAATCTGTGCCTTCTGGTTCATTGCCTGATCGTTTGGAGGCGATTGAGCAAGAGGCGATCAAAGATGCGATGGAAAAAGCCAATGGCGTACAGAGTCAGGCGGCAAGACTGCTAGGCATCAATGAGCGTAATTTGCGTTACAAATTAATAAAGTATGGATTGAAGGAATAAAAAACGGCTACTTGGCTTACCCATTATTCCCAAAAGAATAATTTAATATGATAAATAAGACTCTGCAGTCAAAGGAATTTTGTGATTATACGCTTGACAAGCAAAGTTGTCTGTGATACAATATACCCCCAGGGGGTATCTGTGGAACATAAACATGTTAACTCGAAGGTGGTCAACCGTCTTGCTCGGATTGAAGGTCAGGTGCGAAGCATTCGGGAGATGGTTGCTGGTGGACGAGATTGCAACGAAGTGCTTATTCAAATCGCAGCGGTTCGAGCGGCAATGGATCAGGCAGGTCGTGTGATTTTAGAGGACCACATGGAACATTGCATTTTTGAGGCGGTTGAAGAGGGGAGAGGGCCTGAGGCTCTTGAAGATTTGAAGGTCGCTCTGAAACGCTTTGTAGGTTAGTCCTGGGTAAGGAGAGGGCAATGGCAAAAAAGGACATTCGCATCATCACGCTCATAGTGGCGGTTGATCCTATTATTTCTGTTGCTGAGGGTCACACCATTGCCAAAGAAGTGCACCATCAATTGCTACATCATTTATCTTTTTTGTCGAATGCGACAATACATATCGATCCAATTGAAGAAGCTGGGGAAATACATCACCCTATTGCCGAACATTCCCACGATGGGTTGCCGGTTCATTCACATTGAAATGCGTTAGGTGCCTTTTCTTATGGCATTAAATTCTTATAAAAAACATTGCTGGCTATTGGCCTATATCCTCATACCAACATACTTTGTCATTCTTCTTATCTCACCTTGGTTGCATAGCCATACTGAGCAGCATCGCGGCGTGTTGGAAGGGAGCGGTTTTCACGCGCATATTCAATTATCTACTTTGTTCTCCTATGGAGAGGAAACAGATTCTTCTCATACTTCCCCATCATATACTTCTACTACCCATACTGAGAATACGTGGACATTGGCGCATAAATGGGGCTCGGATATCCTCCCATTTATGCACCAATACCTTTCCAGAAGCTTTTCCTGGAACTTATTCCGTGCTAATAGATTAGCTCTCAGTGTAAATTTTAATGGTTTATTTTGTACTACGCCGTATCCTTTTAAACCTCCGATTGAGATTTTTACAAAATTTCTTCCGATTCAATCTCCTAAAGTAACTCCTTCAAAAACATTTGTCCTCCTGGTTGGCGCTGACCTCCCTCCTCCTATCGTTTAACCCCTTCATTTTCTAATAGCCTATCAAAGAATCAGACAAGTGCTTTTTCGGTTTTGTAAGGTGCGCTTTGCAAACTGAACAATGTCGAAATCTGCTCTTTTGCCGTAATCAAATCGATAGCTCGATTTGTTTGGTGTGTCTATTGTAAAATGCAGATCCATATTCTGAATATCCCAACGAATCTATAGTTTCATCGCTAAATAAGGCATTCGTTCTGCTCAATCGCGGAAATATCCGTGCAATCGAATTACGCATCGATGATAAGACCGGAAAAAATGAGAATACCAGCGGATATGATTTGACCCCACTGGTTTTTATGAAGGGGGAAAAGATGAAAGGTTTAAAGTTGGTTGTTCTGTTTGTATTGCTTTTGATACCAACACTTGTATCGGCCCATGGGGTAGCTGGTGGTGATCAAGGGTATATTCAAGCAATAAGCGGTGTGAATTTTATCCCGTTTGTATATCTGGGGGCAAAACATATGGTCACCGGATACGATCATTTGGCGTTTATTTTTGGGGTCATTTTCTTTCTATATAAATTGAAAGATATTGGCATCTATGTGAGTCTTTTTGCAATCGGTCATTCAACGACACTTTTGTTGGGTGTTTTTGCTCACATCAATGTGAATGTATTTCTCATTGATGCGATCATTGGGCTTTCAGTTGTTTACAAAGCGCTTGATAATTTGGGTGCATATCAACGCTGGTTTCATATTCAACCCAACACAAAAATTGCCACATTGATTTTTGGTTTGTTTCACGGCTTTGGTCTTGCCACAAAAATTCTTGAATTTGAAATTGCACCTGATGGGCTTATTACAAATCTCATTGCGTTCAATGTGGGGGTAGAGGTGGGGCAGTTGATGGCATTATCTGCAATTTTGATCGTCATGAGTTATTGGCGAAAACATGGAAATTTTACGGAACATGCTTATTCTGCGAATGTTGTGCTCATGACCTTGGGTTTCATTTTAATGGGCTATCAACTGTTTGGATACTTTAGTTTATAAAAGGAGGTAGATGATGTTTAATTCTCAAGCCCCTTCATCCGAAGATTTACCAACTTCAAAGCAACTTATTCGATCAACACTGATTGCAATTTTTGTTGCCATCGTTGTATTGGTTGGTGCTGTATTGCCAGCCGAATATGGGGTTGATCCTACAGGTGTTGGTTCTTTATTGGGGCTCAAAGCAATGGGTGAGATCAAAGTAAATCTTGAACAAGAAGAAATAGCACACAGCCCCTCGGTGTTACAAAACGGGATTAACACTCAGACAACTGTTCCGACTCCGATGCCACTTGTTGCACGACCCGAGATGGAAATGGTTGAAAAGAAACCCATAAAAACCGATGTGGTTGAGCATACACTTGCACCGGGTGAGGCGATTGAGTTTAAGTTGGAGATGAAACAAGATGCTGTAGCACAGTATAAATGGACAACGACAAACGGAAAACTCAATCACGACACACACGGCGATGGTTATCGGGGAACAAAACAATTCATTAGTTATAAAAAAGGGCGAATGATTACATCTGATCAAGGAGAAATCAAGGCCGCATTTGATGGTTATCACGGATGGTTTTGGCGCAACCGAGACGATAAACCTGTTTCTTTTAGGTTAGAAACCAGTGGTGATTACATTGCGCTCAAAAAGATGATGTAGTGTCGTGGTGAATATCAACACTCAGTGTAACGACTCTCCAAGCTTTGATGCGGTGGGAACATTGTAGGATTTCGACAAAAATGTCGAGATGGTTCGACAAAATGCGCGAGATGTGTGGTAAGTGTATATAAAACAATGAGACTTGGAATAATTGATGCAGATAAAAAAAGAGCGCGACAAATTTGTCGCGCTCTTTTGATATTTTTTCATTGTAATTAACTTTCGACATGTTTTATATCTGTTTTATTTTCAATTGTTTATGGTTTTGTGAAAGTTACAACATATTTGGCACAACAGTTGCGATACATATGGGCAACAATGCGCATTTTCACAAGGATTGATGACCCATTTGTTTTTAAAGGAGACACAGTATGAAACGGTCTAAGTTGTTCACTTGTTGTTTGGCCACTGCACTCATTGCTGGTTTTTGGATTGCACCAACAGTTGCTGATGAAGGCGATGACCAGATGCCCGCTTTTGTAGATGAAAATGGCGATGGTTTGCCCGATAATGCAACTGCTCAAGATATGACGGGTGCTTGGGGGCCTGGTTTGCACAATGTATTTATTGATGAAGATAGTGATGGCGTGAATGATCTATCACAGGATGCAGATGGTGATGGCATTGCCAATGGGCTTGACAGCGATTATTTGACGCAAAAAGGTATTGCTTTGGGGCGCGGTTGGATGGGGCATAGTTTTGTGGATGAAGATGGTGATGGCATCAATGATTTGATGTTGGATATGGATCACGACGGTATTCTCAATGGCATGGATGCAGATTATACTTTGCCCGAAGGCGTGAATCGCGGACAGTTTGGCGGCGGACACGGCATGGGGTATTTTAATGGTTTTTTGGATGAAGACAAAGATGGTGTCAATGATTTGATGCAGGATGCAGATGCAGATGGCATTTTGAACGGCGTGGATGAAGACTACGTTTTGCCAGAAGGCGTGACCCACCAACCCGGTGGTATGCATGGCCGCGGGGGTATGGGTGGCCAGATGTTGGCACCGGGCACCGGGGCGAATGTGACACCACCAACGGATACATCAGACCTGGCTCAGCGCACGACGGATGGCACAGTTGTTGGTCCAAGTAATGCAACTGGCACTGCAGGGATGCAAAATCAGGGACAAATGGGTGGCGGGCGTGGGGGTATGATGGGGCAGGGTGGACAGTCTCGGGGTGTTGTGCAAGAGGAAGAAGAAGCAAAGAAAACAGGGAATTAAGAAGAATGGAGCCGGGCATTGTTGCCCGGCTCTTATCTGATACGGAGAGGTTTGATGGGACGATTTATAATAGTTCTTATGGCACTGGCGATTGCTGCAAGTTCAGCGAATGCCGATGAAAAAGCCCCAGACAATGACAAAGGTCAAGTAGCGGTTTCTCATACGGTCGCTGCCGAATCGTTACCCATCGATGCGACTTTGGTATACAGCTATGTGGACGAAAACCGCGATGGGATCAATGACCTTTTCCAAGATGCCAACGGTGATGGGATCAATGACATAACGCTAAGTGCTTATGCGCATCATTTTGGTTTCGTCGATGCAAATGGCGATGGGATTAATGATGTGTTCGTGGATCGCGATGGTGATGGTGTGAATGATTTGAATGGCCATTTCTTTGATGCCGATGGTGATGGTATCTGTGACAATGTGATCGATTATGACGGGAATGGTGTTAACGATATCACAGGAATTGTGTATCATCACCAATCCCTCGAAGGGTTTCGGTTTGGGCGTATGGACGAAGAACGCGGAGCCGAACATCATCTGTTTATCGATGAAGATGGTGATGGTATGAATGATTCGCGTTTACCTGACATGATGCACCCAGTAAATGGCATGGATATCTTCATCGATGAAGATGGCGATGGCATTTGTGATGGGCGAAATTTTATGCGCCCGAGGATGCCTGTTTTGGGCGTTGGGCGAGCGGAAACAACAATGCCTGGGCGTGGTCATATGGGCGGAAATTCTGAATCGATGGACTCTGGTCGCAAACAACATCAGATGGGAGGCGGCAAATGATTGGCCGTATTTTGGGGAGTTTATTTTTGATCTTTTTTTGTAGCACGGCGTTTGCTGCTGACCGGGCAACAATGCGCGTGAATACATATATGAGTTATACTGACAATTTGTTTCAAAATTACAACAGACGTTCAGATTGGATAACACTGGCCTATATCGATCTGAATTACATATTGCGTCCTTCGATGAATCTTTATTATACCGGCAATGCCAATGTGTTTGCAGAATACCGAGATTTGTTTAGCCACACACATCAGATGGGTTTGAGTTACGTTCGCCCAGGTAAAGGTCGCAATGCTATTTATGCTGGGTTGGCGACTGATATGCGACTTGATCGACCGATCTATCGCTATTATGATTATGTGCAAAGCAGTGCATATATAAACGCCAAGCGATATGTGCGCCCCACACTGTTGGCCTTGGGAGGTTATCAGGTGCGGTATAGAAGTTATCTTAACGCAGAAGATTATAATTTTGTAGAACAAACGGCATCCGTAAAATTCAGCCGGTTTTTCCAGACGCGAACCACACTTCAGTTTCAGGGCAGTTTGGGTTTAAAAACATATGCGCATGCTGTTAATCAAGATTCTACATTAGGGGTTGTGACACGATCACGTGATGCGCGTACGCTTGCGCAGGTTATAACGGGTGTGAAGGTTGCGCAATCTTTAACACGCTATACGGGTTTGCAGGTCGAATATCTTCGGCGGTTTACGCTTGCGGGGCGCAATCGATATGCAGCACTGGATGGATATAATACGGATGACGAACTTTTCGATGATCAATACAGTTATGAAGGGCAAGAATATAGAACAAAACTCAAATATTCTGCAAGTTCAGGGCTTTCTGTTGAAATCATGGGGCGATATGTCACGCGCAACTACACAGGAAGACCGGCTTTGGATCTGAACGGTTTTATTGTTGACCCAGATCTTGTGCGCGCAGATACACGCAAAAGCCTCTCTGTTGCGGGCACAAAGATGTTTAAAATTTCGAGGGGTTGGTTTCAAAAAACGACAATAACAGCAGAGTGGCTTTTGAATCATATTGCATCAACGGATTCTTATTACGATACTTCGGGACAGGTTTTGTCCGTTGGATTGCAACTTAGTAGGTAACCCATTTATAGACATTTCAAAGCTTATTAAAATGTCCTTCGACTATGAATGTGTGCAACATTTAAGATCATTTGTTGAAAGATTGAGATTATGTCCAATTCTTCTTCACTTCCTCGTGTGACGCTGTATTCCAAACCGGACTGTCACCTGTGTGAGATCGCCAAGGAGCGGATTGCCAGTGTGCGTCGATGTGTGGCATTTGAATTGGAGACTGTAGATATTACATCTGACCCGGTATTGTATGCGCGCTATCGGGAGCGGATTCCGGTGGTGTTGTTGGAAGGAAAGGAAGTTTTTGCATATCGGGTCAGCGAGAAGATTCTAACTCAAAAGCTGAGAGAAATGACACCTCAGCAGTCGCTGTGGGCGCGGTTTTGGTGGAGGCAATAAGTGAACTCAAACCAACTAGCGGGAAGATCTTTCGGTTCGGCGATAAACAGGTAATTCTGATTCTACAAAGAAGCGGGTGATTGTTGGGTCCATAAAGGGATGAATTCCAAAAAAAAGAGCGATCCGTTAAGGATCGCTCTTTTTTGCGTTTTACTGACGGAGATTATTCACCTTCGCCTTCTTGTACTGGTTCTTCAAACTTTCGCTCGGCCATGTATTTGAGAATGTCGAGGTATTTGTCTTTGGCGTGATAACCAGAGAGTTTGTAAATCAATTTCCCATCGGGTTCGAGAAACAGTGTTGCAGGAAAACCTTCTACGCCATAGGCCGAAACGGCCTCGGCATAACTGAGATCGTGTTCGAGAATTTTGACGCGATCTTTTTTGTTTTCGGCATTGAGTTTGACGGGAATAAAGTTTTGGGCCAAATAAGCTTGCACATCTGTTTTTGACAGGACATCACGGTCCAGTTTTTTGCACCAGCCTCACCAGTCTGTATAAATATCAACGAAGACCATTTTGTTGGTTTTTTTTGCTTCGGCCAATCCTGCGCCGAGGTCTCGCCAGGCAAATTCGCCCTTTTCTGCCATTGCACTACTCACCATTAGGAGTGTGAATAGCAATGTGGCCCATACTTTCATAGTTGCCTCCATAAAAAGATAAAAAAGCACACCCGGCGCATGTTCATCGATACGTTCTAAAATATAGAGAAACAGTATCTATTTGACCAATAAAATAACTCGGAACATGAAAGTTGACAAATTCTACTTGCTTTTTTGATGTGAGAACTATATTTTTAGCCTATGCTAAAAATATAAATATGTTAATACTAAAAAACAGAGGCGTACATGTCTTATTATAATTTTTCTTGGCGTATAGGTGTGGCGATGTGGGTATTTTTGGCTTTTGGTTGCGATAAATTGCTGACCACCACTCCCGATGATACAACAGCTGTACCGATGGACAACCCGCCTTCTATTATGGCGGCTTTTGCACGCGGGGATGAACAATTTGCTCGGATATTTCGAGTTTCAGAAGGTTTGGGGCCTGTTTTTAATCAGCCCAGTTGCGAAACGTGTCATCCGGGGGATGGGCGTGGCACACCGCAAATGGTCTTGAAGCGATTTAGTATCAATGGTGATTTGGTGCCCCAATTGGGTGGCCCACAGTTGCAAGATCGCGCCATTCCGGGGGTGCCGCCAGAAACCATTCCGGCAGGGGCCGATGTCTCGGTGCGTATGGCGCCGCCTGTTTTTGGTCGGGGTTTGATGGAAATGATTCCCGATGCAACGATTATTGCTTTAGAAGATCCGAACGATACAGATGGCGATGGCATTTCGGGGCGTGTGAACTGGGTGCAACCCGCTGATTTTGTACCGTTTATTATGGTGGGCAGTGGGCCCGGTTTGGCCGTTGGGCGTTTTGGTCTCAAAGCCAATGTGTCGTCTTTGTTGCAACAAATTGTGGGTGCTTATCACGATGATATGGGTATTACCACAGATTTTCAGCCCGAAGAATCATTGCATCCTTTGGTGGGTGATTTGGCATTGCATGATGTCGCTCCTGACCCAGAGGTGCCTGGAACCGAAGTTTTAGATGTGTTGATGTATATCCGCACATTGGCTGTACCTCAACGTGGTGAACTTACGGACCAGGTTCAACGGGGTGATGCGTTGTTTGGGCAAATCGGATGTGCATCTTGCCATGTGCCCAATATGAAAACGGGACCGAGTGCAATACCGTCTTTAAATTTGGTGGATGCGCCGCTTTATTCAGATATGTTGTTGCACGATATGGGTGAAGGTTTGGCCGATCATCGGGCAGATGGCAGTGCCGATGGTTTTGAATGGCGCACGGTGCCATTGATGGGTTTGCGTTTGGCGGCTGATAATTTGGGGGGTATTGTGCATTATTTACACGATGGACGCACCTCCGATTTGGCAGAGTCTATTTTGATGCATGGGGGGGAAGCACAGGCCTCGCGTGATCGGTTTGCTGCGTTGTCTGCTGAAGAAAAAGAAGCTGTGTTGGCATTTTTATTGTCGCTATAGATAGGGCACGTTATGAATGAAAAATCACAATCTTGCGATCCATGTGTTTCACGGCGCGAATTTTTGACACTTTCTGGCTCGGCTGTTGTCGGTGTCGCATTGGTAGGATGTGCCACAACAGCGGTTTATCATCTGCCGGCTGATCAGGGCAAAGCGTTGGTCTCTTTAAAAGATTATCCTGAGCTTGCAAATATTGGTGGTATGATTCAGTTGCGTATTTCAAGTTTCCCCGATCCTGTGATTTTGATTCGGAAAGACGATCAAAACTACTTGGCTTTGTCGGCTGTGTGCACACATTTGCGCTGTTTGGTGCGGCCCTCTAGGCAATTTTTGTTGTGTCCATGTCATGGTTCTACATTTGATCTTGAGGGCAATGCGGTTCGTGGGCCCGCAGAAAAACCGTTGAAACGGTATACGGTAGCTGTGTCTGATGGCACTGTTGAGATTTATCTGGGGTAGGCAAATGGCAAACGGAAAGTCAGAGAATCAAAGAGCAGGCTGTCGTGTTAGTTTTCGATTTCTTATTTATGTGTAGGAGTGGTGTTATGCGTCAATTGGTTTTTATGGTTTGTGCTTTGTTGGTTTGTGGGAATGTGCAGGTGGGGGCGCAGGAGAATGAGGGTGCGCGACCTTTTGTAAAGGGTGGGTTTTATGACAAACCTCATTTGTTTAAACTGGCGTCGGGGAAGGTCAGTGTTGGGGGGTATGCTGAGGCTCATTTTCGCTTTGAAAAGGCAGATGGTATTGTGGAAGAGCGTACATTTGTGCCTAAGCGATTCAATTTGTTTTTTCATTCTTTTGTTTCTGAGCGTTTTAGTATGGCGGCAGAGCTTGAGTTTGAAGAGGGTACAGAAGAAATTTTATTGGAGTTGGCCATTCTCGATTTTGAGTTACA
>JBLHJX010000102.1:0-16855 GCA_047619225.1 Candidatus Latescibacterota bacterium | reverse complement strand
ACGCGGTGGCAGTGCCACACACCGCCACACCACACACACAGACTGTTGACTAAAGGCTTTGCTTATTATCAAAAAGCTGTTTATCATTTTCTTAAACAACAGTCCGTCTGCCACCGCCCACCGTTATACAAAATGCCGCTTGAAACGGAAGAGCTTAAAAAGCTATGGGGGCAAAAACAAAAAACCGCAGTTCAAAGCAATATCCTTGAAGTCTGCGGTATAGTTTTTGATTACAGGAAATTCTGTTTTATTTATAACCCAAGACAATATCGAACGACGTCTTCTACTTTCTCTAATGTTGCTCCAGAAACTCTACCTGAAGACGTTGTTGGAAAACGCTTTAGGTCCAGTGACCGAATCTGAAAGCCCACGAAAACCGTTTCCAGATCCAAACCTGTTTCTTCTGGCTGCAATCGAATATTTGTAGGATAATCCCGTGTGATATTAGCCCCTTTGGTACCCACAACAACGGTCACAACAAGAGGTAATCGATTAATTGCATCGATGGACAGAACCAAAACAGGGCGCTGCCCTGCCTGTTCGCGACCTTCTACTGGATTGAGGTTCACGAAGTATATTTCACCACGCTCAATAGCCATCAATCACTCAACCCATCTTGCTCTGTAACAGAGAACTCACGCTCAATTTCTTGAAGTTCTCTTTGGATTTCGGGATCAGATGCCATTTCGCTCAGTTGAGTATCAATATCTTGTTTACCAGAGATATTTTTTCGAATTCGATGGCTGACACGCTCAATAAGCAGCAGTTGTTCATCAACAGACAAACGATTGATATTTTCTTCTAATTCAGAAAGAAGTAGCGGAGCATTCATAGTTTTCTCCTTGAAAGATCGTAATGTTTAAAAGTACTATAAAAACCAGTCAAAAGTCAAGAAACTAACCACCCCCGCCAATTCTTAATACTAAAAACCTGAAAATCAAAAAAACCAAAACTAAATGTTGCCCCTTGATAGGTTTGACTGATCCTAAGCGGCACAATGTATAACACCGTGCAACCGACCCCATCCCAAACCACACCCCACAAACATGGGCGCCATTGATTTCTCTTTTTGATTGCTTATTTGCCTATTAACTTATTGACGAAGAGTGCGCCCACGTCGGTTGCACCCCACGTTATAGGAAATGCCAGCCCAAAAACAAAAGATCGCTCGTCCTGTGTTGCTTCGAGAGTAACTCACCGCTTCTTATTTCACGAACAATGAGATTATCAGGAGATATAGCAGATGGCCAGTATGAATTCCAATTCGGATCTTGTTTCCAATGTTGACATCTATATGCAGGCGCTGGTTGCGCTGGATCAATTCAGCGGGTCAATACTGATTGCGCATAAAGGCGATATGTTGGTGAGCAAAGGGTATAGCCTGGCAAACCGGGAACACGGAGTGCCCAATACGCCGCAGACCAAATTCAGGCTGGGATCGGTGACCAAGCAATTCACTGCCATGACGATTCTGATTTTGCAGAATCAGAGCAAACTCCAGGTGCAGGATCCGATTTCTAGGGTGCTTCCAGATTGTCCAGGTGCCTGGGAGCGGGTGACCATCCACCACCTGCTGAATCACACATCCGGGATACCTGAGCATACAGACAGGCTGAACTGGGAGACAACCGGACGGTCACCTCTAACGATTCAGGGGATTATTGATCTGTTTAAGGACCAGCCTCTGGATTTCCAACCCGGAGCGAACCACCGATACAGCAATTCTGGGTATATTCTGCTAGGCCAGATTGTTGAACAGGTTTCCGGCATGTCCTACGAAGCGTTTCTAAAAGAGCATATTTTCGAACCCCTGGGCATGGAAAATACCGGCTACGACCGGAATGACCGTGTACTGGAACATCGGGCGATGGGGTACGATTTGCGTGACGATATCTTTGTGAACACCGGGTATCTGGACATGAGCATTCCGCACGCAGCGGGAGCACTGTATTCAACGGTGGAAGATCTCTTCCTTTGGGACCAGGCACTTTATACCGAACGGCTTATTCCCAAGGCAAGCCTTGAGACGATGTCTATGCTCAGTCCTTTTCTGGCCAACTACGGATATGGCGTAGGAATAGACCAAAAATTTAATCGACGGGTTATCGGACACAGTGGAGGCATTCACGGATTTTTGACCCATCTTGCTCGCTATCCTGAAGAGAAATTATGTTTTGTGGTACTCAGTAACCTTACAAGCGCACGGCCTGACAAGATTGCCCAGACACTAGCAGCAATGGTATTCGGTGAGGAGTATGATGTTCCGAATGTACGCACACCAGTTCAACTTGAGCCCGGCGTATGCAAGTCATATGAAGGCGAATATCAGCTTGCACTTGGTATCCAGGTTAACGTCAGAACAGGAGATCAGCGGCTTATCGCCGAGGCTAGCGGAGGGGGCAGGGCGGAGTTTTTCCCAGCTTCGGAAACGCAGTTCTTCCGCAAGTCCAACGATGATCAGATGACATTTTTCAAGGACAAGAGCGGGGATGTAACCCATTTGGTCCTGAGACAGCAAGGGATGGAAGTACGGGCAAACAGAATTGGCTAATCGGATGTAATGACCCGTGTGATTATTTCAGATAGGGCGAAAGGCCTCCCTCCCCACCCCGGGCTGGCACATCCTATAACATTCAGTTCCCAGCTTCGGTCGCTGCGCTCCCTTCGACCCAACCCTCCCTCGTCCCTCGGTCGGGTTCGGGAACTGAAAAAACGTTATACGCCAACAGCAAACAAGGCAGAATGGGCGGAAAAGAACAATCTTGCTTCTTGCCATGTAATATGATATTGTTTGGATATGGCTAAACAAAAAATATACTTGGACACAACTGTTCCAAGTGCTTATTACGATTTGCGCACTCCAGAGCGACAAGCTCAGACTATTCAATTTTGGAAAGAAACCTTGCCAAAATTCGATGCTTTTGTTTCAGGCCTTGTTTTACGTGAAATCGCGGATACGCCTGATCAAGGGAGGCGAGGACAAATAGAAATGCTTGTGAATGAGGTCTCAATCTTGGATCTTGATTCAGAAGCAGCCGAACTTGCACAAGAATATATTGATAGGGAAATCTTTCCTGAGAAGTATAGATCAGATGCAATCCATGTTGCCATTGCTGTGATAAATGGAATTGGCTATCTTTGTAGTTGGAACTTCACCCATTTGGTAAAAGTGAATACGCGTAGAGAAGTCAATTTGGTTAATGCGATAAAAGGGTATGGACAAATTGAGATTATTGCGCCACCCGAACTTTAGAGGAAAACATGATGGAACTAACAGAAATAGAAAAGGCGACGATTTGGGATGAGGTGCGAAAGGAATTTCCGAACGATGAAATGATGCAACAGATTCATTTTGTGCGTCAGATGCATCATCTCCAAACTAAAGATTTGTCATCAGATGAGCGTATTCGTTTTTTTGGTGGTACAACACAAAAAGCAACGGCGTAAAAGATGGCGATAGTACGCCCTTAAATGACAGCCCTCTATAGCTTCGCGCTAAGGGGGCTGTCGGCGTATAACAAACCATTGCAGACCCACTCCCCACAACCCAAATGGCCGCAACTTATTCATTGGGCTGACAGATAAAACCCTGATCTCTTTTTTGAAGTGCGGCCACTATCTGCAATGGCAGACGTTAGACAACAGCACCCCATCCCAACCAAGAAAAACCTATGGCACACAAAAAAACCGCAAAAGCTATATGACTTTGCTATTGCGGAGAATTCTTCATCTAAAATTCTGTGTGATCAAAATTCTTTTAATAATGCCCGATATCCAGCCTGTTGAAAATGATCATCGGCAGTCAACGCCTCGGTTAGACCTCTATCTTGCATCACCACAAATGATATGCAATCGGTTATTCCCCACTCTTTGTCTTGGTGAGATTGGTAAAACGTAAAGGCTCGGTCAAACAAAACTTCTGGCAGGGGAATTATTTCGACTGTTGGATCTTCTGAGAGCGATGTCAATAATTCAATTGCTGCCTCGCGATACTTCTGTTTTGATAATGCATTGCCAATTTCAAGAATGACGGCTCTTGTAGTAACCAGTCGGGTACCATCCAATTCGAGTTGTTCCGAAAGTGCCACTGCTCGTTGATGGTATTGATCTTTCACAGATGAAAGAGCGATTGCATACGAGGCATCCAGAAAAACCTCACTCATTGGCCTTTTTTTCCTCATACAGGTAATCTTCTAACCGTGATGACCAATCTGAGGGACCTTCCAGTTCAAGAGAGCGGGCTGTCTTCAAAAACGATTTCTTTTGTATTTTGGGGTCATTGTCCGTTTCAATAGTGATTTTTACACGCGTATTAGGTTCTAACGATATAGTACTGTCAGGTTTTAACACATGCCCATCAAAAGTTGCATACAAAGTTTTGCCCATTATGACCTCCAAGTGTCGGACTGTTTTGTAACAGTGTTTGTCTAAATATACAGCCAATGAAACCCAACATCAAGAACCTAAAAAAACAAAAAATAAAAATCAGAATTGGAAAATGTTTCTTGTTTAGTGTGACTAATTTTGCTTGGCGTACATCAGCCGTTGCGGCAATCAAGGCATCTGCCAAATCAGCACACTCTCTTCGCCTGCTGTCGTGGCGGGCTATTCAGGTGAGCGACCCCTGGTTGTAGGACGATACTTCGAGTAATCTCTACACATATTTGTGCATTGGCATATTGCCTTGAGCAAGGGTATGTTTAAAAGGAATTTCAACACCGAAAACCAGAAAACAGATTATTGAGAAAGGTGATTACATTGAGAAATCGCAGGAGCGCTTTGAGACTCTTGCGATTTCTCGTTTTAAATTACTCGCGAAGATTGCGCCCACGTTGGCAGCACCCGCCGTTGATTACTCAACCTTCTGAAACTTCTCCCAGCTCTCTCCTGCCTTTGCCGCTTGTTTCTCCAGTTCACCTCGCCGCCCTACAACTTTGCCCGACTTGATCTGGCGGATGTCCCAGGGTGCATACCGATCCTCAAGTGAGTCTCCTAAAATCCGAGTTACCGCCCATCGATCATAGGCTGTCTGCATCCACTCGTGTGGCAGTGCCTCCCGAACGGCGCCATCCAATTGCCACGCCATCCGGGCATCTTCCACCTTTGGCTCCTCGTCGGACGGACCCTGCCATTTTGACCAGCCTATTGAGAGTGTATTGCGTTCCCGTCCTGGAACAGTGTGTCCTGTGTGGATCGTCGCCCCGTTCCGGATCAGCGCTTCACCGGGTTGCAAGCGGATTGCTGTTTGACCCGGCAATGGATCTGTGCCATTCCAGCTGGGCGTATGCGGAATGCCCGCTTCCTTCATCTTTTTTGGCAGGAGCACGTCGTGTTCAAGCGGTGTTCTCCAGCGATTGTGCGTTCCAGGGACCAGCTCGTGACATTCATCTTCAACGAGCGCAAGAAACAGGCTCACACCGTTTCGTTCCTCAAGCGCTTTTTTGTTGTCCGCTCGAATATCCTCCCAGCGTGTTCTTTCGACCTCCTCGGTGTAATCTTCAACGTGGGTCGCGCGATCGTCATGCTGTGAAGGTTTGCGTTTTCCCGTACCCCACCACGACAGGTCCCGATGCCAGCCCAATGCATGGTCTTGCTTCCCTGAGTTACACCACAAAAGGGAATGTCCCATCACCAAATCTTCGCGATTTAGGCCTCCGCACCAGGAGGCGCAGAATGCAATGAATTCATCTGACCCGTGGAACTCGGGAAAAGTGGGCTCTCCAAGTGCTGGATGCATAATCCCGCGAATCGCCCAGGGCTCATCATCATCGGTTCGGTGAACGTATCCCTTTGACGTATCAATGCGGTCATACCCAACGTCGGGTCTGCACGCTGCTGTCACTCTTCGGCCTGCTTCTCGAAGTTTCGGAATCCAGGGGCTGTTCACAAAGTCGTTGATGATTACATACCCGTGTGCCTCGAGGTGCGCCAGCCGCTCGGGAGTTGCTCCTGGCGCTGAATGCTCGGGGTTGAAGTTGGCGAATGCGGGTGCGCGATAGGGTTCGGTTGAGGTTTCTGAATCGGTCATGTTGGTCCTCTCACTTTGTCAGGTGTAGATCATAAGATATCGATTTGTCTGTTCGTTCCATCATCTGTCCATTTCCAAAACATTACCAGTTCTTTGGCCACTTGTAGTGGTCGTGAATATCTTCGATATGGGCCATGGGTTCGTTGGGTTCAATATCGAACAGCGCCTCTACCGTTTCTAAGGCATGTTCATACGACTTTGTCTGGTGGCTTCCCAATACGCCATATAACATCATCGATTTGTCACCCGAGAGCAGTGCTTCAAGGCCCTGTTCCATTCGCAACCAGGTGGGCAGAATGCATTCCAGCATAATTTTCTTTGGCAGTGGGGCCACCCGCACCGGCTGAATGCCCTTTTTGTTGACAATGGCAGGCACCTCAACGGCCACGTCGTCGGGAACGCCGGGCAAGACACCGTTGTTTGGGATATTCACTTGGAATTGCCCCTCAATATTGTTGACGAGTCCGTTCATAATTGGGATATGTTGCTCGTGTGTCATCGTGTCACCAAACAGATCTATGGGGCGTACTTTTTCATCGTAAGCTGCTTGTTTCATCTGCTCAAATTTTTTCGCTTTGCCTTCCAATATCTTGTCACGTCCTGCAGGTGTGTCACCGCCGCCACTGGGATCATACCAGCGTTTGCGCGTTTCCAGATCGGTATGAAACCACCAGCCACCGCTGCGGGGGGTATCGCCAATGGGCATGAGCCCATACATTTTATATTGCTGAATCGCGGCACGTGACATCTGTGCAGGAATCGACTTGCCTTCCGTCTCCATGGTTTGCCAGTAGGTTTCACTTTCTTCGGCAATCCACTTATCCAAACGTGGATACATATCTTCATTTTCATAAATGAAGTGGGTCAACCAGATGTTGTGGTTCAAGCCTGGCGCTTCCCAGGTCACCTTGTCTGGGTCCAGCCCCAGCACCCGCGCAATGCCTGTATATCCATAGTGCCCGTGGCACAGACCGCACACTTTGATATCTGTTTCGCGCGTCATCAGCGTTGTGCCATCAAATACGGGATTACCCGCCAGCAAGATCCACGCATCGGGACATATCTTTTCCATATCTTTTGCCACGTCGAGCATCATTTGCAAATTGTGATATTCGGGCATGCCTGTGCGGGCATAAAAGTAACCATATTCGGTCATCATTCTGCGCCGACGCTGCATGAAGTATTCGTTGTGGGTCGCCGTGGCCGAATTGACCACAAAGTCGGCACCCTTTAATGCGACTTCTCGATCGGTGGTCTTTTCAAACGTCAAATTAGCGCCCAAGTCTTCTGCATAGCGTTTGCCCAGATTGTAGATCACGTCCAGGCTTTCTTCGTTGATATCCATAAAACACATATGGCTACCGCTCAGTTCCTTCGTGAGACACAAATCCTTCACCAACCCCAGCGCAAACACCACACTGCCTGCTCCAATGACTGTCACCTTGTTCGACATTTTAGCCTCCTGATGCAAAGGTCTGCTTCGTAGTAACCGATAAACCGAATGTGTTAGAAATGGATCCGCTTTGGTGATCATGACAACGGGACCGTTTCTATTGCCAACTTTGGCAGTTCACTATCGGTCATCTTACCCACTTTCTCTTTCCCGGTCAACAAGAAATCTCCATCCCTTTTTTGGCTCTGTGTAGCAAAGAGTCGGCGATTGCGTTTTTGCCGTTGTTTGGACAGATGTCTGCTTTGGATTTAAAGATAAGCGTCAAACCATCATCTCATACGGGATTTACGCGTGTTTTCTTGCCCTTTGGTTGGGGCTGCGGAGTGTGGTTGTGGGCGACGTTGTGCAGGCAGTTCCAGCACTCGATAATCCTATTGTTGCAGCATCGATTTGGGAGCAGATATTGACTGCTGCTCGGGTGCAGTTTGATTATCTAAAGTTGCTGGTGATACCTGTGGGATTGTCTACGGATTATTCGTATCAACAGATTCCCGTTGTTTCTACCTGGATGAATGGACGTGTGTTGGGGTTTGTCGCGTTGATGTTGGGTGGCGTGGTTTTGGGTTTTGGATTGCGTAAGCGCTATCGTGTTGTGTTGTATTGTGTGGTGGGTTATGGGATCCTGTTTGTGCCGACGAGCAATTTCATTTTGCCTATTGGTACGATTATGGCAGAACGGTTGGTGTATTCTCCGTCGCTTTTTTTCTGTTTGCTCTTGGGGTATGGTTTATGGTCTGTGAGTCGAAGCAGGTTGGCTTGGTTTACCATGTGTGTCATTTTGGTCTTCTATAGTGGCTTGACGCTGGCTCGAAATCGGACTTGGTCTCAAGAGGATATATTCTTTGAAACGCAGGTTCAATCTGCACCCGCCAGCGCGAAGGCACATTACAATTTGGGCCGAATTCAACAAGCGGCCGGTTTGAGCGATGACGCACTTGATCATTATGAGCAGGCGGTTGAGGCATTTTTGATGGTGATTCGTTTGTCTCCCGGTTATGTTCGGGCCTATGAAAACCTGAGTATTATATACTTTGATGCTGGGCGAATGGCTGAGGCTGAGGCTGTTTTTCAAGAGATACTTCAACGAGATCCTGATAATATACAGGCGCGTATGAAGCTCTCGGTGTTGGAAAAGAGGCGGTGATCGGGATCGATGATGTCTTCGGTGACTTGCGCAAGCCATTGGGTGTTGACAGGCATAGGGCCTCATTTCAAGATGATCTGCATTTGATTTGTCCCACAATATTTCGCAGTATAACTACGTAGTCAAGAGAATTTAGCTACGACGATGTTTGCATGATGTTGGCAAGTTCATTGAGATAGTTATTGCGTTCTAAATTGTGTGTTTTGGCGAAGTGTTTTATATTACTAAGTAGTATCTTTTTCGTATTAAAGTTGATTTAGAAGGATTTTTTGGTTTTTTAGTAAAAATCCTTTCGAAAACATAATTTTATATTGGGACCGATTGTTTCTTTTTTGCGAGGGATTATTCGTGGAGGTTTACTGGTTGGCTTCGACGACGTAGCCTTTTGCTTTGTCGACGACGTTGAGCAGGGGTTTGTTGTTGAGGTAGCGGGTCATATTTTCGACGAGGACTTCGACGCGGCGTTCTTCGGTGTAGGGGTAGGAGGAGCGCCAGGCGGTGTGGGGCGTGACGACGACGTTGTCCATTCGCCACAGAGGGTGGTCTTCGGGAAGGGGTTCCATTTCAAAGACGTCGAGACCGGCACCTGAGAGTTTGCCGTTTTCGAGGGCGACGGTGAGGGCTTTGAGGTCGACGACTTTGCCGCGGCCAATGTTGATGAGGATTGCGCCTTGTTTCATCGCTTCAATGGCGGTGCCGTCGATCATGTGGGTGGTTTCGTCGGTGTGGGGTACACAAATGGCGACGAAGTCTGATTGGCCGAGCATTTGGTTTAGGTCTTCGGGGGCGAAAATTTGTTCGACGTAATCGGGGGTGCCTTTGGGGGAGGGGTCAACGGCGAGCACGCGCATTCCGAAGGCGTTTGCGCGTTGGGCAACGGCGAGGCCGATTCCGCCAAGGCCGACAATGCCCATTGTGGTATTGCCCAGGAAGATCATTGGGATGTTTTCTTTGCTCCAACTGGCTTCGTGTTGGCGACGGGCAAAGATGTGGGTGGCGCGGGCGAAGGAGAGGACAAATGCAAAGACGTGGTCTGAGATGACGTCGCTGTAAATGCCGCGCACGTTGGTGAGGATGAAGTTGCTTTCGCGTAGTTCGGGATAAAAGAAGTTGTCCATTCCGGCGCGGCCGCATTGCATCCATTTTAAGGCTTTGGCGGCTTGAAGGGTTTCGAGATCGATGCTGCCACCGTAGAAGATTTCGGCGTCGGTGATTTGGGCGCGGGCTTCGGATTCTTCGTAGGTTTCGAAGACTTCTAGGCCCATTTCGCGGATTTTTTGGACGCCGTCTGCGCGGAATTTTTTGACGCTTTCGGGGAGGTCGGCGATGGTGGCTACGCCTTCGGGGTTGGGCCAGCAGATGACGAGTTTCATGTGGGGTCCTTTTTAAGGTCAAAATCGTTTTGGGTTGGAGATGGGTATTGTGGTAAATCGTGTGTTTTGATTTTTAAATGCCTTCGGCGACCCACTTTTTAAACGACTAAAAAGTGGGGCAAAAAGTCGCTCGCTCAAGTGCCGCGAGGGGCTGCACAGCGCAAATACCTTGTGAGGGCGCAAATGATTCAATGGCCTACGAAGGTAGGGGTGAAAAGAAAGGCTGTACTCATGGGAATGGTGCGCTGTGCTTGATGGGGTTGACCGATCTATTTTTTGAAGGGTGGGGGTTTATAGTAAAGACCAGTGATCAAGGGATCACTGGTCTTTAGGTTTTTAGACGAAAATAAAATTACTCGGCAGGTTGCTTGGTGACGCGCAGGTAGGGCTTGACGGTTGTGTAACCGGGGAAGCGTTTTGCGGCGTCTTCGTTTGAGACGGCGGGGGAGATGATGACGTCGTCGCCGGGCTGCCAGTTGGCGGGTGTGGCCAGGCTGTGTTTGGCGGTGAGCTGGAGGGAGTCGATGACGCGTAAGATTTCGTCAAAGTTGCGGCCTGTTGAGGCGGGGTAGGTGATCATCAGTTTGACGGTTTTGTCTGGGGCAATGATAAAGACGGAACGCACGGTGAGTGTGTTGTCGGCGTTGGGATGAATCATGCCGTAGAGGCCTGCTACTGTGCGGTCTGGGTCGGCAATGATGGGATAGTCGACGGTGGTATTTTGCGTTTCGTTAATGTCGCTAATCCAGCCGTTGTGAGAATCGATTGGGTCTACACTGACGGCGGCGACTTTGACATTGCGTTTGGAAAATTCGTCGCTGAGTTTGGCTACAGCACCTAATTCTGTGGTGCACACGGGTGTGAAATCGGCGGGATGGGAGAAGAGAACGCCCCAGCCTGCGCCGAGATAGTCGTGAAAGCCGAGGGTGCCAGCGGTGGTTTCGGCGGTGAAGTCGGGAGCGGTGTCGCCCAGTTGAAGTGCCATTGTTATACCCTTTCGTAATGCGTGGAAGAGAATCATTTGCGAATGAAATCCCAATTGTTGTGAGGAAGTAATATAACAGGTATTGGGGTGACGTCAAGCATGGTGAAAGGCTTGTGAGTGTGCCACAGTCTCATTTGAAGGAAGGGGAGGTGGCCCGATTAGAATGAAGTTGACCGAAATAAAAAAGGGTCATATTCTGTGGGCGGGAAAAACAGTTGTGCCGTGTGTTTGTCAAATGGCAAGCGGTTGTTTTTGAGGCCGAATATTTGATTTGAGACACGGGACGAAACCGTAAAATCAATAGCGCCCTTACTTTTATTAGGGGAAACGGATGAGGATCGGGCAATGAATACCATTCATTTTGACAAAATATCGATGTTTCCACGTGAGAAGGAACCCATTTCGTTGGGCATTCCATTTGCGCAAGGTCAGCTGAAACAGGTGGCCGATTTTGGTGTGAAAGATGCCGAACAACATGTGCCCGTGCAACTGGATGTGACGGGGCATTGGGAGGATGGATCGGTAAAGTGGCTGACGGCGCATTTTGAGGCAGATTTGCCGGGCAATCAGGCGCACGATTTGACGTTTGTGTGTGATGGGTCGATTGCCAATCCCGTTTCCGATCAGGTGGTGAAGATCACGGAGAAATCTGAGGGTGTTGAAATTGACACGGGTGTGTTGCAGGTGGTGTGTGCAAGAGAAGGTTTTGATTTGTTCCGCCGGGTGATATTGAATGGCAAAGAGGTTTTTGGGCCGGGTGCGTTTTCTGGGTTTGGTATTGTGGACAATGAGGGCAACCGGTTTGAGACGGCTTCGATAGACCAGATAGAGGTGATTGAAGGTGGGCCCATTCGGGGGGTGGTGGAATTGTCGGGTAAACACACGGGCGAGAACGGGTCTTTGTTTGATTTTCGTATTGTGATTGAGGCGTGGGCAGGCAAGCCGTTTTTGCGTGTGGATTATCAGTTTATCAATCGCGAAGATTCGGACAGTGTGGATTTGTCGGCGATTGATCTTAGGTTTTCGGCTAATGGGACGGACGTGCGGACGGCATTGGGTGAGGGGCATTATCGCACAGGTGTAAAAGAAGGTGATCAAGAGCGGATTTTGAATGCCGAGGAGATTATTTTTCAGGCTGTGGAACACGTGATGGAAGTGTTTTATGGTGATTTTTGGGCCGATTGGTGTGACGGTGAGAAGGGTGTGTGCATTACGCCGTTTCAAGCGCACCAGAATTTCCCCAAAGGGTTAAGGGTTCACGAGGGTGGCATTGATGTGGGCATTTTGCCCGAGGGTGAGGGGCCCATTAAGGTTTTACAGGGTGTGGCAAAGACGCATCGCTTGCAGTTTTATTTTCATGACAATCGTTTGAGTTTGGACGATGTGGTGATTCAATCGCTCCAGTTTCAATATGCCGACGTGGGGATGTTGAGCGAGGCGTGGTATCGGGACAGTGGTGTGTGGGAGAATTTGTTCCCTGAGAATAAGTGTCAAATTGTGGAACAGGGCATTATCAATATTGCCGACGGTCGCAATCAGGGGTTGGGTATGATGCACTGGGGTGACGGACCGGATCACGGTTATACACAACAAGGCCGTGGCAAGGGTGAGTTGGTGTGGACGAACAATGAATACGATTTTCCACACGCGATGTTTTTGCTGTTTGCCAAAACGGGTGAACGTCGTTTTCGCGACACGGGTTTGGTGGCGGCGCAACATTGGGTGGATGTGGATTTTTGCCACCACAGTGATGATCCGTTAAAGATGGGTGGTCAGCCGATTCATACGGCTGGGCACGTGACGGGTGGTGTGACGCCGTCTCACGAGTGGACAGAAGGCTTGTTGGATTTTTATCATTTGACGGGCAAACGTGAGGCCTATGAAAAGGCCGTTTCAATTGCAGACAATATGATTGCGCAATTAGAGTCGCCTAAGTTTTCCAAATTGGGCGGATTTGCCGCTCGCGAAACGGGTTGGGCTATGCGGGGTCTTATTGCGGTGTATAATGAGACGAAAGAGGAGAAGTATTTAAATGCGTGCACGAAAATTGCCGAACAATTTTTGGCGTGGAAAAACGATTTGGGTGCGTTTTTAGCGCCTTACACATCGCACACACAGGTGCGGGTGCCGTTTATGATTTCGATTGCGGTGAATGCGCTACACCGATATTACACGGCGACGAAAGATGAACGCATTCCGGGTTTGATTGCCGAAGAGATGGGCGATTTGTTGGATCATTGTGTGATGCCCGATGGGCGTTTTTTCTATAAAGAGTTGCCGAGCCTACACCGCCGAGCCGGAAGCTCGCGTGAAATGGAAGCCCTGTGCCACGCGTATGAACTCTCGGGTGAAAAACGCTTTCTGGAGCAAGCATTTCGGATGATGGAAACAATGGTGGATCGTGGCATTAGCGGCAGCCGGGGAGGCAAACGCATTGTGAAAGATATGGTGGGTGATACGGTGCTGTTTGATGGTGCTGGGCCAAAGACATTTGCATCGTTTTATGTGCCGTTTATGTCGGCTTATAAGACGCTTTCTGATGCGGGTGTGATGGAGAAATTGAAATGAGCACCATCCACTTCGACAAAATATCGATGTACGAAAGAGAGAATGAACCGATTTCATTGGGGATTCCTTTTGCGCAAGGTCAGTTGAAAGCCGTTAGAGATTTTGGCATTCAAAATGATGGAATTGGTGTTTCTACGCAGGCAGATGTGACGGGGCGTTGGGACGATGGTTCGATCAAGTGGTTAATCGCACATTTTGAAGCGGATCTGCCGGGCAATCGGGCGCACGATTTGACATTTGTGTGTGATGGCTCTGCTGCCACACCCATGGCCGATTTGGCGGTTTCGGTATTTGAACAGCGTGAGGGTGTTGAGATTGATACAGGTGTGTTGCATGTCACTCTTGGCACAGGTGTAGATTGGTTTCGTTCGGTGAAAGTAAATGGCCAGGCGTGGTTTGGTTCTGATGCTTTTTCAAGTTTTGAAATTGTGGATGATTTGGGCAATCGATTTGCTGCGGATGTGTCGGCGATTGAGGTTGTAGAAAGCGGCCCTGTTCGCGGGGTAGTAGAACTCTCGGGCACGCACACGGGTGAGAATGGGTCGTTGTTTGATTTTCGCATTGTGATTGAGGCGTGGGCAGGCAAGCCGTTTTTGCGCGTGGACTATCAGTTTATCAATCGCGAAGATGTAGGCAGTGTGGATGTGTCGGCGATTGGGTTGAGGTTTTCGGCGAGCGGATCTGATGTGAGGATGGCATTGGGCGAGGGAACTTATCGCACGGGTATCAAAGAGGGCGAAGGCGAACGTGTTTTGAATGCTCAGGAGATTATTTATCAGGGCGTAGAGCACGTGTTGGAAGTGTTTTACGGTGATTTTTTTGCCGATTGGTGCGACGGTGAAAAGGGTGTGTGTATCACGCCCTTTCAGGCACACCAGAATTTCCCTAAGGGATTAAAGGTTCACGAGGGTGGCATTGATGTGGGCATTTTACCCGAGGGCGAAGGGCCCATCAAGGTTCTTCAGGGTGTGGCGAAGACGCATCGGATGCAAATATATTTTCATGATCAAAGTATGAGCTTGGATGAGGTGGTGGTGCAGTCGCTTCAATTTCAATATGCCGACGTGGGGATGTTGCCCGAAGCGTGGTACCGCGACAGCGGTGTGTGGGAAGATTTGTTTCCGGAGAATGTGTGTCAGCGTATTGAAACGCGGATTATTGATGTGGCTGACGGTCGCAATCGTGGGTTGGGCATGATGCATTGGGGTGATGGACCTGATCATGGATATACGCAACAAGGGCGTGGCAAGGGCGATTTGGTGTGGACGAATAATGAATATGATTTTCCGCACTGTATGTTTTTGTATTTTGCCAAGATGGGCGAGCGGCGATTTCGAGATGCCGGGTTGGTATCTGCGCAACATTGGATGGATGTAGACTTTTGTCATTACAGCGATGATCCGATGAAGATGGGTGGGCAGGTGATTCATACGGCAGGCCATGTGACGGGTGGCGTGACACCGTCGCACGAGTGGACAGAAGGGTTGCTGGATTTTTATCATTTGACGGGCAAACGCGAGGCTTATGACAAAGCGATTTCGATTGCCGACAATGTGCTGCGCCAATTGGCTTCTCCCAAGTTTTCTAAGTTGGGTGGATCACAAGCCCGCGAAACAGGTTGGGCTATGCGCGGTTTGATTGCGGTGTATCATGAGACGAAGGATGAGAAGTATTTGGACGCGTGCAAGTTGATTGCCGAGCAATTTTTGGCGTGGCGATCAGAATACGGGTCGTTTTTGGCTCCGTATACATCTCATACACAAGTGCGTGTGCCGTTTATGATTGCGATTGCTGTGAATGCGCTCTATCGCTATTACGTGGCCACAGGTGATGATCGCATTCCAAATTTGATTGTGGAAGAGATGCGCGATGTGTTGGATCATTGTGTGTTGGCGGATGGGCGATTTTTTTATAAAGAGTTGCAGAGTTTGCACCGGCGTAGTGATTTTACATTACAGATGGAAGCGTTGGCTTATGCGTATCGATTGTCTGGTGATACGCGGTTTCGCGACCATATTTTGATGATGATGAAATCGATGGTAAAAAAGGGATTTGGTGGGGGGGGCGGTGGTAAGCGCATTGTGAAAGATATGGTGGGCGATACTGTGTTATTCGATGGGCCTGGGCCGAAGGGGTTTGCGTTTTTTTATATCTCGTTTATGGTGGCTTATAAGACGTTGGCGGATGAGCGTTTGTTGGGAGATTTGGAGTATCAAAAAATAGACGAATAGACGAACCCCGGCCTACCACCCAAAATCGTTACATACTTCGATTCGTTGATAGATCACTATTTGAAAGGTTTTTTTATGCCTAAACCACGCAACGTACTTTTTATTCTTGCCGATCAATTTCGCGCAGACAGTTTGGGGTGCGTTGGGCACCCAGTGGTGCAGACGCCCAATTTGGATATGCTGGCACGCGAAGGCACTTTGTTTAAGCAGTGTTTTGTTCAAACAGCTCCGTGTGGACCAAGCCGAATGTGTATGTTCACGAGTCGATATTCTTGTTCGAATCGGTCCATAGGGAATACGGTGCCCTTGGTAGATGCGCAGGAGAACTTGGGGATGTATTTGCGAGAGGCGGGTTATAAACCGGGGCAAATGGGATACCAAGATTACGCGGTCGATCCACGCATTTTGTCGCCAGATGATTTTAGAACCTATACACCCAATTACAACAATTTCTTGCCAGGTTGGGATGTGTTGCTCGATCATGAATATGATTCCAAAGAATATTTCGATGATTTGCGCAAAAAGGGATACCCTGAGGAATTGTGCAACCACAAGGCCATTCACGAGCCCAATGTGCCGCCCGAAGGACCGGGAGATCATTTGCCCATTCGGTTTCCTGCACATTACAAAGAAGAAGATTGTGAATGCCGATTTGTAACAAACAGAGCGATTGATTATATCGATTCACACAAAGACGGTGGCTGGGTGTTGAATATCAACTACATCAAACCGCACCCACCGCGCATCTGTTCGGCACCTTATAATGATATGTATGATCCTGTAGACATGCCCGTAGTCACGCGCAACGAAGACGAATTGAATGCAGAGCACCCGTATTTGCGCAATATCCATCGCAACCCCAGCCTGGTACCCGAGCGCGATTTGCGCGAAGTGCAGGCCAATTATTGGGGCATGATTACAGAGCTGGATACGTCTTTGGGTTTGTTGTTTGATTCATTAAAAGAAACGGGGCAGTGGGACAACACGCTCATTGTCTTTTCGTCGGATCACGGTGAATACTTGGGCGATCATTATCTTACGGGCAAGGGCCAGTTATTTGATGGCACAATGCG
>JBLHJX010000101.1:0-16927 GCA_047619225.1 Candidatus Latescibacterota bacterium | reverse complement strand
GGCATTTGGACCGGCTGTGGCGGTATAGGTTGCGGGTGAGACCCTTCTTCATAATTTTGGTGACACCCCAACGCACAAAGTACAAAAAAACACAACGTTCGTTTCAACACTCCCAAACCCTCCCTATGCCACAACCATGATATCTTCTTCCATCATGGTCAAAATGCGTGGTCCATCGTGTGTAATCGCGACCACATGTTCAAAATGAGCCGAAGGCAAACCATCTGTTGCCGAAGCCGTCCATCCATCATCGGCAACTTCCACGTCAGGTGTTCCCAAATTGACCATGGGTTCAATGGCCAATACCATACCCTTGCGCAACCGTGGGTTGCGTTCAGGAGGCGCATAATTGGGTACCGGTGGATCTTCATGCAACTTACGGCCAATGCCATGGCCAACAAATTGGCGCACGACCGAAAAACCATGATCTTCAACCCAACCTTGAATCGCGCCACCAATATCCCCCAACCGACCCCCTGCCACAGCTTTTTCGATGCCCTTGAACAACGATTCGCGTGTCACGCGCAACAATGTCTGCTCTTGGGGTGAAATCTCGCCCACCGTGCGGGTAATGGCTTGGTCACCATAGTAGCCCCGCAGTTTGGACCCAATATCAATGCTAACGATATCCCCGTCCAGCAACATGCGATCCCCCGGGATGCCGTGAACCACTTGTTCATTAATAGAAATACAAATGGTGGCTGGATAACCGTGATACCCTTTAAATGCAGGTTCTGCCCCAAAAGACCGAATCACGTCTTCTGCTATGGCATCTAATTCTTTGGTTTTAACACCCGCTTTTACCAATGGCACCAAGGCACGATGGGCTTCACCGACAATGCGATTGGCCTCAACCATCAGTTCAAGTTCGCGTTCTGTTCTTAATGCAATCACAAGGCACCTCCCTTTTCAACCCCACCAATATAACAAAAACCACCCAACCAGACCAATTTCACCCACATTTTTTTAGCTTATCGCCATAAAAAAACGGTCGAAATGTGATCCCGACCGAAATTTTGGAGAAAAAGAGCTTATCGTGACTCACCGAAATGAGATGCAAAAAGGAGAAAGTCATGAAAATCAACCGGACCATCTCCGTTCAAATCTGACCGAGGATTGTGCGACGGCGAGAGAGGTGCAACTCCGAACCCATCCGCAAAGGTAAGAAAATCGTTAAAATTCACATTTCCATCATTGTCAAAGTCGGCGACCAAGTCAGATGCCGTGCTGTTGCCAACACCGGACGAAATTGTATAATCAACACGCAAATTGTCATCGGTTAAAGATGTTACAATGGGGATAAACACCACTTCTTGAAACCGATTCACATTGGGTACCACAACAGTGCCCGATTGTGGCCAGAGCAGTTCAATACGACTGGCCTGTACCAATGCCACAACAAAAGTCCAAGAACTGGCACTTGACAATGTGAAGATGCCACGTAACCCACCCGAAAGTCCAGCCGTTTCCACACGGACATAGGTTGCGCCCAAATGGTCGACGGTGGCAGAACCCGTGCCACTGCCACTGGCACCCAAGTCACGGTGTTTCACCGACAATATATCTGCAGCCTCAACATAATAATTGGGCCTTGCCCGCGTGTTGGTTAAATAATTCCAAACAGCATAACGGGGCAATACATTTGCAAATTCGCCACCAGGCATGGCCAGATTAATTTCACTGAGCTGATAATTTTTGGGTGCCCGCGATAGGAGCGACTCCCATACAATGCGAACGGCATCGATTCCATAAACTTGTTCCATATGATGTGCATAAACGGCACCGCCAAACGGGTGAATTCCCCCAGCGTCTATCGAAGCCTCAGGGTCATTTAGCCGGCCGGGCAAATAAGCATAGAAGTCATTAATATCTGGATACACAACATCTTCCATCCAAGTGGCCGTCATCTCTTGCCACCAAGATGCGCCAAAGTCGGCATAATAACCAAATTGGATGGCATGAAAAAATTCGTGGGCCGCCGTTACTTTTAGCCCATCAATCCCTTGTGTAAAATAAACATTGGCATCTGTAAAATTGTTATCTATCTCAATATGGCTGGGAATCACAGTATCTGATCCACCAGGCCAAGTAAGCCCATATACAGACTGTGTGCCTAAACTCGAGATGTAAATATCATAAACCCCATCGCCGTCTGATGGCGGAGGGTTGTAGCCCAACTGTGTAATTTGGCGATCCCAAGAGGCATCAAAAGCCTTGATTGTTTCATCTACATAATCGGGGATCCCATTTGCATCACCATCTACCAAAGAAACGGCGTGAAAGCCAGACGTGTTGTAATGTACGTCAAATCGTCCACTGGCAGATTTTGCAGACGCTGTTCGGGTTGGACGTGATTGCTGAAAAAGAAAGGAAAAACTCGTTTTGGTCGCCGGGGACAATTTGTCCCAGTTGGCGCGTAACCCCATAACTGCCATTGTGCCACATGTTGCCCTATCTAAGTGATAAGGACTGTCACTGGGCAATGCATCCGGGTTAAAGTGCGCGCAGGCTCGACAAACCACATCTAAGAGCTGTGGATCACTTTCTAAAGACAAAACAGGCGAAACCTGTGCAAACGCGGTTCCGCCCATTAGCATCAGAATAACCATCACTTTTTGCATACCGCCACCTTTACAAAGAAACATAAATGTGATTGGCAACTTCTAATCCCAACGAATACTGATCTTCACCTTCAACCTGAATTTGCATTGGCCCATTAAAAGGCGCACGTTCTTTAACTTCCACCTGAACGTTGGGTCGAAGTCCCATAGACCCCATATAACGCAACATCTCTGAACTTTGATCACTTACCTGTTTAATCTGAACCTGCTCCCCCACTTCAACCTCTGATAAAGGGCGATAGTTCCCAAAAATAATCTCACCATCTTTGCTGGGAATAGGTGCGCCATGCGGGTCAATGGTAGGGTATCCCAAAACTTTGTCAATACGATCTTCAAATTCTTCGGAAATAACATGCTCTAGACGGTCTGCTTCTGCGTCCACTTTGTCCAAATCATATCCCAGTACCTCAGCAAGATATAATTCTAAAAGTCGATGATGACGAATAACTTCCAGTGCAACCTTCTCACCGGTGTCTGTCAGCTCTACCCCCTGATAAGGGGTATGTTTGACCAATTTCATTTCGGCCAATTTTTTGACCATATTGGTTGCCGAAGCAGCTACCACACCCATCTTTTCAGCCACCATGGAGGTGTTCACAGATGCAACAGCAAGCCGACCATTTTGAAGCTTGTAGATCGCTTTGAGATAATCTTGTACGGCTTGGCTAATCGCAGACATAAAGAAAAAATCCTTGTTTTTTTGACCTATAAAGACCCCATCGCACACATCCAACCAGATCGGGTTAAACAAATACTCTAACACCTTACTACAAAAGAACAGGCCTATAAAAACAATGGTTTATAAAAAACAAAAAAGCATTCAGAGTATACACAAACCAAATTATACGCCTAAGTGCCAAAGCAAGCAAGCATAACCTGTTCATGTATTTTTGGGGATCCGTTTGCCTTGCGGATCTGTGTCTACATCGGGTAATTCTGCATTCAATTCCTGTTGAAGGCTCTCATCGGTAAAATGCTCCAACGCATCGGCAGGATGATGCAAATGATCTTCAGGTACGCCCAACTGACTAAAATACGTTTCCCACAATCGATGACTCCGTAACAAGTCCGTAGCCTTCCCAAAGCCGGCCTCTGCCAAGGTGAGTTGCTCTTCTTGCCAGACGACCAAACCGCCTCGACCTAGAAGCCACACCGCTACCCGTGAGCGCATACGTGCTCCAAACGATCCTTCGAGCAAATCAGCGATATATACCCTCGCATCTTCTTTGGCCTCAGACTCACGTACCAAGCGCAACAGAATGTGATCTTGGGCAACCCGAATGCCCAAACGACCTTGGCGAATCACTCGCCCCAACAAACCATATTGAGGCGCAAAAATAAGCGACACACCAAAAATGCCCCCCACAACCAAAACCATTGCTCCCGCAATTGAACTGTTCCACAAACCAGCAAGATAATAACCAGCAATTGCCGAAAAGATACCAAAGGCAGTTGCCAGCACCAAAATAACGGGCAAACGATCGCTCCAAAGATAAGCCGCTGCCCCCGGCACAATGAGCATGGCAACCACCAAAATGGCCCCCACCGATTCAAATGCGGCAACAGTGGTAAGTGAAACACTGCCCATAAGCAAATAGTGCATAAGGGTCGCCGGAATACCCACGGCTATGGCGATATTGGGGTCAAAAGAGGTAATTTTGAGCTCTTTGTAAAACAGAGTCACAAACAACACATCCAATACAAAAACAGTGCCCAATATCCACACAGGTCGCGGTCCCCAATCCACTTCGCCAACATATATCCGATCCCACGGTGTATAGGCAATTTCACCATACAAAACACATTCTTGATCCAAATCTACTTGCCCAGCAAAAGCAGAAATCAACACAACACCCAAGGCAAACAAAGACGTAAATACAATGCCGATAGCAGCATCTTCTTGTACGTACCAATGTCGGTGAAACGTTTCAACCAAGAGCGTTGTAATCACGCCAAATACAGCGGCGCCCACAAACATGGGTATAATGTCTCGACTTCCCGACAACAAAAACGCAATGACTATGCCCGGCAGCACCGCATGACTCAGAGCATCACCTAAAAGCGACATCTTGCGCAAAACCAAGAAGACCCCAAGTAAACCACATGCCCCACCGGCAAAAGCACCCGTTAAAATAATCCAAAAACTACCGTCAACCATCTTGTCCTGCCTTGCGAAAACCACTTTCAGTGGCGTGAATACTGCTCACATTTTCAACATCTATATGCTCTTTTACCAGAATACTTTCGAGCCGTTCGATGATTTCTGGCGTTAAAATATGCTCAACTTCATCTGCCGATCTGTCCACATGATCTTCTTCCAAAATAGAGCGATAGACCAAATAATATTCCCACAAACGATGTGACTTGAGCACAAAGACCCCGTCTCTGTACCCTTTTTCTGTTAACTGAATGGTATCCCCTGATATCTCAATCTGTCTGTTCTTAACCAAATATTTGGCCAAACGCCGTACGCGATAAAGAGGCTCGTACATCACCTGCGCAAGCTCAGTTAAGGCAATTTCCTTCATCTCTTGACGGACTTGCTCTTGCAACTCCACACATGCGCGTAAGAAATGCTGTGTATTTTCTCGCCAATGGTTGGCACGCAATCGACGCCATCGCGCAATTAACCCACGCTGAGGTGCCAGAAATGCAGATATGACAAATATACCCGTTGCCACCAACACCATAACAGGCCCCGTTGGAATGCGAGGTGCCAGTGCACTGATCCAAGCACCCGTTGCACCAGACAAACCGCCTATTAGAGCAGAAATAAAAACCATTTTCAACAAATGATTGGTCCAGAAGCGAGCAGAAACCGCGGGCGTAATTAACATTGCAGCCACAAGAATCACACCCACAGCCTGTAACCCCACCATCACAGTGAGCACAATCAGCGACATCAACAACAAATCAACCCACCGTGGCGCAAAGCCGATAGACTCCAAGAACCCCGGATCAAAAATCAGCGCGGAGAATTCCTTAAAAAACAGCCCAACCAGCACCAAAACCACGACCACCATCACAGACATGGCATAAAGATCAGATGCAACAATGGATGCCGCTTGCCCAAAAAGAAATTTGTCTAAGCCACTTTGATTGCCAACAGCCGACTGCTGAATGTGCGTCAACAAGACAATGCCTCCACCAAAAAAAACAGAGAGCACAATGCCAAGTGCTGCGTCGGCTTTGATGCGGGTCTGATTGACAATGACTTGAATCAACAAGACACCAACCACCCCAGACATGGTGGCACCAGCCAACAATACGGGCAATGCCTTGCTTTGTGTGAGCATAAACGCTAATGCAACCCCAGGCAATGCCGCATGAGCCAAGGCATCACCCAAAAGACTTCGTTTTCGCAAAACAGCAAACGTGCCAAGCACACCCGACGTGCAGCCGATAAGAACTGAGCCCAAAAGCACAAACTGAAATGTGATATCCCATACGGGCATTATGACACACCTCGCTGATGGTCTGCTACAGCCTGTGCAGCGTCAGACAACACCGTTAAACGCCCGCCATATGTTTTGTTCAAATTCTCCTCTGTAAACACTGTAGCAGTATCCCCTGCTGCAACCACACGCATGTTGATTAAAACCAACCAATCGAAATATTGACTCACCGTTTGCAAATCATGATGCACCACCAGCATCGTCTTATCACGAGAACGCAATTCCATCAAAATTTCAATAATCGCGCGTTCTGTGGCAGCATCTACCCCCGAAAACGGTTCATCCATTAAATAAATGCGTGCATCCTGCGCCAAAGCACGTGCCAAAAACACACGCTGTTGTTGCCCACCAGACAACTGATTGATCTGCCGATCTCGGTAATCGGCCATCCCTACTTTTTCCAAAGCAGATTCGGCAATCTCGCGATCTATCTTGCCCGGCCTTCGCAACCAGCCAACATGGCCATATCGCCCCATGAGCACCACATCCAACGCCCGAATGGGAAAATCCCAATCTACGGATTCTCGCTGGGGCACATATCCTATCGATTGCCGCATCTGCGCAAAAGACCTGCCATAAATGCGTACCCAACCCGAGGCTTTTGGCACCAAATCCATAATGGCTTTAATCATCGTGCTTTTGCCAGCCCCATTTGGCCCGACAATACCCACCAACTTCCCTTCAGGCACAGCCAAATCAACATCCCACAGAACAGGTTTTTTGTGATAAGCCACAGTCATATCGTGGATATGAATCGGCGTGATCGCATCATCAATAGCATGTGGCATTAGCGCAACCCCTTTACGATCGTATTCACATTGGCACGCACCATCCCAATATAAGTATCTGCACCACTCCCTGCCCCACCCATCGCATCAGAATACAAAGTGCCTCCCACAACAACATCCCACCCTTGCGCATTGCACCCTTCACGCACCGCATTAATGGATCGCTCTGGCACACTGCTTTCAACAAAAATCGCCTTGACTTTACGATTTACAATAAACTGAACCAGCTGCGACACATCGTTCACACCATACTCTGCGACGGTCGAAACCCCCTGCAAACCTCGGACCTCAATACCATAAGCCAAACCAAAATATCCAAAAGCATCGTGAGCCGTAATCAAAACCCGGCGTTGTTCGGGTATGGTCAAAATTTCTTCCTTAGCCCAAACATGGAGATCCATCAATTCTTTCTTGTATTGTATTCCATTTTCCAAAAAGAGATCTTTGCCCATGGGATCCACTTTGCTCAAAACCTCGACAACGGTGTCAATGGTCTGTGCCCATAGCGCAACATCAAACCAAATATGTGGATCATGTTCGCCCTGAGAACCGGGTGGTTTTCGCAAACGCGATTCAGGAACATGCCCAGAAATCGGAACAACCGTTTTGCTTCGGGCCATCTTCTCAAAAATACCCTCCATTTTACCCTCTAAAAACAAGCCATTATAAAAAATAATATCGGCTGTTGATAGTTTCGCCAGATCTCCTTGTGTGGCTTTGTAATAATGAGGATCAATTCCAGGGCCCATGAGTGCCGTCACATTCGCACGATTCCCGGCTATATTTGCTGCCAAATCACCAATCATCCCCGTCGTGCAGACCACCTGTAATCCCTCAGTCTTTTGCTCCTGTGTTCCGCCACAAGCAATGAGAACCAACATACAAAAAACGCCACAAATCAAACGTACCATATCCATTTGCCTCCCCGAGAGTAATCAAAGCTAAATTAAAATTTAGTTAAGGCTAAATATATGTTTTCTCCGTAACAGTGTCAAGTGAGTTACTTGACCTATTCTTAGAAATGAATTATTTTCAATTGAATATTCGCTCACATCTTAAATATTGAGGAGCACCAAATGGAAAAACCTCCAACACAATCATCAGGCAAGATTATCGATCTGGCAAAAGTGCAACAAGCGCGCCGTGCCCTGCCCGAGCAAAAGATCTTCAACGGTTTGGCAGAAACTTTCAAAGTACTCAGCAACCCCAACCGCCTCAAAATCATTCACACACTTGCCCAACAGGAAATGTGTGTTTCTGACTTGGCAGCACTCTTAGACAGCACTGATTCAGCAGTTAGCCACCAACTTCGAGTCTTGCGAACGATGCGATTGGTCAGTTATCGGAAAGAAGGAAAAATGGCCTTTTACACACTTGATGACCAACATGTTCGCCAACTCTACGATGCAGGACTCGACCATCTTTATGAAGACCCGCAAGGCTAAAAAAGATCCGTGTAATCTGCAATCTAAAGCATTTACAAACCCTGACCGTTTTTAACACAAAAACCCCCGATGCGACATCACGCATCGGGGGTTTTTGCGATATTTCCCAGAAACACAAAACCATCGAAATTAAGGATCCATTCGATGTCCTTTATGCGCCTTGTTTATTTTTTGACGGCCTCAATCTTGAGCACGACCTCTTGATTCTTGCCGCAGCCTCCACAACTGCCACAACCACTCTGGGTTACAAATGGCCGAACAACATCTCGGACGACAAAAATCGCACATACGGAAGCCAAAAAAATTGCAGTCCAGTCTTGCATCATCATTTACCCCCAACCAAGAAACATGCCAAGTTGATAGGTGATCAGAGCGCCAATATACGCGAGGCCAGTCATGTAAAAAAAAGTAATCAAAGGCCATCGCCAAGATTGCGTTTCACGCCCAATAACGGCCAAAGTCGATACACACTGTGCACATAAAGCAAAAAAGACCATAACTGAGAGCGCTACAGGGATATTGAACACACGATTGCCATCTTCCCAAATGGCATTCTGCAATGCCTCGCGCAAAGAAACAGAGCCTTCATCAACCTCACCCAAACTGTAAATCGTTCCCAATACCGCAACAATCACCTCCCGGGCAGGAAATGAAGCGATTGTGGCCATTCCAATGCGCCAATCCCAACCCAGTGGTCGCACAACCGGCTCTATCGCTTTTCCCATTGTGCCCAAATAACTCTGCGAAATCAACTCACCCGCCAACTGCCCATCTAACACGCTAAGGGCTTCCTCTGAAGCCCCTTGAGCCTGCAAGACCATCCGCTGTTGTTCTTGTTGGATAAGCAACGCTTCGGGGCGCGGAAAATAAGCCAAAGCCCACATCACGATGGTCGCCGCTAAAATAAGTGACCCCGCCCGTTGTAAAAAGTCGCCTGCACTTTGATAAACACGCATAACCACAGTTCGAGCGTCGGGGATTTTATACGACGGTAATTCTAAAATAAAGGGTGTTGTCTCACCTTTAAGCAAAGTCTTTTTTACCGTCCAAGCAATAGGTACAGCCACAACAATACCAAGCCCGTACATTGCAAATAACGTCAAACCCTGCAAACCAAAACCTGCCCACGTTTTGTCGGGAATAAACGCGGCGATGAAAATAGTGTAAACAGGTAAACGCGCAGAGCAACTCATCAAAGGCGCTACCAACATAGTGGCAATGCGGTCTTTGCGATCTTCAATGGTGCGCGTGGCCATGACACCTGGCACAGCACAAGCAAAACTCGACAACATAGGGATAAACGACTTGCCCGACAAACCGCATCGTGTCAAGAGTCGATCCATCAAGAATGCCGCACGAGCCATGTACCCGCAATCTTCCAAAAGAGATATGAACAAAAATAGAATGCAAATTTGAGGTAAAAAGATAACAACACCACCTACCCCAGCGATCACCCCATCGACAACCAAACTCTGAAGCGCGCCTTCTGGCATTTGCCCAACAACCCAAGCCCCAAGTTGCCCAAAGCTTCCATCTATCCAATCCATAAAGGGGGCAGCCCATGAAAATATCGACTGAAACACAATCCCCATAATGCCTGCAAAGATAAGCGTCCCCCAAAAGCGGTGCGTCACCACGCGATCAATCTTATCAGACTGAGTGATCCGCATGGGTTCTGGATCACTCAACGTGCCGTCAAGAACACGATCAACCCACGCATAACGCAACTCAACTTCTTGATCGCCAAAAGCCCCACCGACACCCAAATCTATTTCTAATTGCTTCACAGCCCGTCCAAAACCCGAACCAAAACGCGCAGCCAACTTTTCTGTTAATTGGCCTTCTGTGTCGGCAAGAGCACGCACCAGCATGCCAGGCGAGACCCCATCTAAGTTTTCAGCAGCCGTTCGCACATGGTTGCGCCACACCTCGGGCAACAAAGACAAATTAGCCTCGGATCTTCCGTTGGATAAAACCTCCCGCACAGATGCTTTTAGATCATCCAAACCGACCCGTCGATTGGCCTGAATCGACACAACAGGTACACCCAAACGATGCCCCAACGCCGAAGTATCAATATGAATGCCCCTGGTACGGGCCACGTCAGACATGTTAAGGGCCACAACCACGGGCAAATTGAGTTCCAACATTTGCGAAACCAAATACAGGTTTCGCTTCAAATTACTGGCGTCCAAAACCGCAATGACACCTTGAATGGGTGTTTCATCGGACAAAAGACCCAACAAAACATCAACAGCAATCATCTCGTCTGGTGATTGCGCTGAAAGACTATACGCACCGGGTAGATCGATAACTTCCAGGCTTGTGCCATCACCAACTTGCATACGCCCCGACTTGCGCTCTACGGTCACCCCAGGGAAATTTCCCACACGCTGTGACATACCCGTCAATGCGTTAAACAGCGTGGTCTTCCCAGTATTGGGGTTGCCGACCAAAGCGATTGCACCTTGGGCGACTGACACTGTATTTTGTTGTTCTAATCCCGCTGCCATATATTACGCTGCCCGTCTGCCCCGAATACACCCTGCGTCAACATTTCTCAAACAAAAACGGCTGGTTCCCACCTGAATAATGACGGGACACCCGGTACGCAATACGCGCACAGGAGCACCTGCCACCGCACCAACCTCTCTCAGACGTTGTGCCAAACGATGAGAACCATCAATCGCATCAATAATACCTTCTTCACCCATCAACCAGTTGGTCAATGGCATCGACTGTTTGGATTTAAGGTCGTTCGTTTCCACCTGTTATATCTCCAAATCAAGCATGATTGCAACGGATTCTAATAGATCACCCGAATGAATAGTTTCTTCTGAGCGATCCCAAAACTCTGTCAAAAATTGTTTGGCTATAGGATCGGATGAAAACAAAAAACGCACAAAGTGCAACAACTGAATACCTGTTTGAGCACTCAGCAGATGTTCCACTTTACACGCGTCAATTTCGGCGCGTTGTTCATCCAATTGCAAAACATCTCTTAAAAATTTTCGCACAATTGCCCGATTGCCTAGAATAGCATCAACAATGGCGACCCCACCCTCAGACAACTTTAGGAATTTGTTGTGGTCTTCGACCACCAAACCCTTTACTTTGAGTGCTTTGAGGGTTAAGGATGCACTGCCTCGGGTGATATCCAAGGCACGCGCAACATCAGACACCCGCGCATACCCCTGGTCTCGCATCAATTCATAGATTGCGGCCAAATGATGTGCGACACTGTGTGAAATCTCATTGCTCTCATATTCTTTCCAAACTTCCATTGACATACGTCCCCCTTCTCATACAGATGTTTTATTAATAAAACATCTGACTGGAACATAAACCAAATTACAGAGACATGTCAAGGTGTTTTTCTCACTTTTCAAGTGACTTGACGCCCATTTTCCTTTTTCTTATAACTCAAACCCACCGCAACCCACTTTCACCCTTTATCTTGGACGCTATCATGCCCGAAACAATTGCATTTGCCCAGATTGCCCGTTTGCCATTGCCTAACGATAATGTTGCCATAGCCACACGCCCCTTAGAGACAGGCACACAGATTCAATACAACGCACAAACTTTTGTCCTTTCCCACAATCTACTCGAAGGACACCGGTTTGCCATCCAACCCATTTTGGCCGGGGATCATTTGCTCTCTTGGGGATTGCCCTTTGGCGTGGCAACACGTACTATAAATCCGGGTGATTATGCTTGTAATCCTCAAATTTTAGAAGCCCTCAGTTTAAGAGACCTCCCCTTTGATCTTCCCTCCGAGCCAAATTTTGAAGACAGAATCGTGCCTTATGAATTAGATGAAGCTCTCTTTAAACCAGGTACGCAGATCGCTCACTATGCAAAACCAGACACCTTCCAAGGTTATAAACGCTTGGGCAACCGCGGCGTAGGTACCCGCAATACCATTGTGGTATTAGGCACATCCTCGCGCACCGCCAGTTTCGCCAAGGCTCTCAGTACACAACTTTCACCCGAATTGACAGCATTTTCAAACGTTGACGATATTGTACCCATCGCACATACCGAAGGCGGTGGAACAGATACACCCAACAATATCGAGTTGCTCCTACGCACCCTATCGGGTTTCATGGTTCATCCAAATGTTGGCGCCGTTTTGGCAGTTGATTACGGAACAGAAGCCATTACCAACCAGATGTTACAAGATTACATGAACCAAAATGGCTACCCCTTGTCAGATGTACCGCATCATTTCCTAACACTGAAAGATAGTTTCCTATCAGGGCTGGAACAAGGTGCCATTGTCATTCGCAACTGGTTTGAATCTGTCAATGCAACGGAGCGTTCTGATCAACCCTTATCTCATCTCAAAATTGCACTTCAGTGTGGCGGATCAGACGCTTTTTCGGGCATTTCAGGCAACCCACTCATATCTTGGGTGGCTCGTGAAGCGATTCGTCATGGCGGAGCAGCCAACTTGGCGGAAACAGACGAACTCATTGGTGCTGAGCCTTATGTCTTACAAAACTGCAAGAGTATAGATGTTGCACAACGCTTTCTGGAAAAAGTTGAAGGCTACAAAACATTGGCAGGCTGGCACGGCACGAGTGCAGAAGGCAACCCTTCGGGAGGCAACAAATACCGAGGCCTCTACAATATTGTGCTCAAATCGATTGGCGCAGCCATGAAGCGCCACCCTGACGTGCGCTTAGATGAAGTGATCGATTATGGCGCACCGATGAATGAACCGGGCTATTACTTTATGGACAGCCCAGGCAATGACCTTGAAAGCATTGCGGGGCAAGTGGCCTCAGGATGCAACATGATTTTCTTTGTAACAGGCAATGGCTCCATCACCAATTTCCCTTTTGTTCCAACCCTCAAAGTGGTTACAACAACCGAGCGTTACAATCTCCTCGATAAAGACATGGACGTCAATGCGGGTGCCTATCTGGATGGCACATCTATGGACGACTTGGGGCAATCGATGTTTGGCCTCACTTGCCAAGTCGCCTCTGGCAAACGCAGCAAAGGCGAAGAAGCAGGTCATGCCCAAGTATCCATTTGGCGGGCTTGGCCACAAACCTCTACCGATAACCTGATTCAAATTCAATCCACGCAAGAGCCCCAAGGTCACCCCATTGAGATACAAACGCAGCCCTCGGATACGGAATTCACATTCCAAGGACTTTCCTCCGGCAAGCGTGTAGCCACAAACCGCATCGGCCTGATCTTGCCTACCAGCCTTTGTTCTGGTCAGATTGCCAATATGGCGGCGGCACAACTCACAGAAAAAGGCATTGGTAAAGCTCAGGGCATCTCTAAATTTGTAGGCCTCGCACATACAGAAGGCTGTGGGGTTGCCGGTGATACAGCAGAAACAATCTACACCCGAACCATGGTGGGTTATCTTAAACACCCACTCATCCATCGTGCGCTCTTGCTTGAACATGGGTGTGAAAAAACACACAATGACTACTTGCGCCATGCCATGCAAGAAAGCGGGTTGTCTGCAGAAGACTTCGGCTGGGCAAGTGTTCAGCTCGATGGCGGTATTGATCAAGTATTAGAAAAAATCACCACTTGGTTTGAAACGACCCTAGCATCTGAACCCACCCCACAAGAAACCCCTGCCCCGCTATCAAATCTTCGATTGGCATTGCATGCAACAGGGCCATTATCTGAGTCAGCAGCACAGAGTTTGGCCCGTTTCTCCTGCCAAGTTGTTGGCGCTGGCGCAACCCTTATTGCCCCCGACAACGCGGCATTTTTGTCTCACCCTGCTTACACAACCGAAACCTTTGGCCAAGCATCTACGCCATCAGCCAGCCTTGCACACGGACAACAACCCACGCAACCTGGCTATTACATCATGGAAACACAGACGGATCACTGGGTAGAAACCCTCACGGGTTTGGGCGGCACTGGCGCGGAAATCATCATAGCCTGTTCAGGACAACACCCCATGCAGGGCCACCCACTGGTACCCATGATTCAAGTGGCCGCAAATGAAACCCTCGGCAAAGTATTCAAAGAGGACTTCGATCTCACATTTGCAGATGATGCAGACCAAAACACAAAAGCCCTCATCAGAACCCTCATTGCTGTGGCCTCTCGACAGGTCACCCCCAAAGCCGCGACGGTTGGCAATACCGACTTCCAATTTACACGTGGTTTGCTGGGTGTTTCTATGTAGCAAAATAAAGGCGTAAAAAGTAACAGAATCCCATCTGTTGCTTTTTACGCCCATTTATATCTATCCTAAAGAACCGGCTCTACTTTTCCTCTTCCCCAATCCAATTCTGTAACGATTCAACTATTTTTTGCCCTTGGGCCAAGCTTGAGATGTTGAACTTACTGCGGGGTGAATACTTACCATCGCGTTTCTGATACCGCCTAATGGTCACTTTCTTCGGGCCATATTCTTCGTCTTTCCGATTCAAATCTTGATACAAATACATCACAGTCGCCCACGCACCCTTGGTCAACACCTCTTTGTCCAATTGCTTGCACAACAAAACCCCATCTTCTTCGTAATTAATGGTCAGCTCTTCCACTGTTTCTGCCATAACGTACTCCTTAGTGTGCAACACACCATGTGGTAAATTTGCCAATAATAAACTTTAATGAACAACTTTGACACCCGCAATAATACACAATCCTTGACGTTTCAGTCAAGCCTGAATATAAAAAAGCGGTGTTAGGCAAGGCCCAACACCGCTTCAACATCACATATTTAATCGTTTTTTACCCGACCTTCACTTCACGACCTGTCCGCCCTGATTCAAAAATTGCCGTGATAATTTCGACTGCATGTCTGGCGCTTTCCAACCCAATCATCGGGTCGCGATCGTCATTGATAGCCTCGACCAAGTCTTCGATAATCTGCGTGTGACCATCGGAACTGACAGCCATTGGATCGGCAGAAATGCCCGCTTCTTTGTCTTTTTTGGGACCAAATACGGCCAACATGTCCTTTTCTTCTTGATCTTCCTCGTCACTCTGGATTCGCCAGGCCAACAACTTCGATGCATCTTTCATAATGGACCCTTGAGCACCGTAGATCGTAATCAGCTGATCCAACCCAGGATAACAACATGTTGTTGTGTACAAAGTACCTAAAGCACCGTTTTTAAATTTCAACAGGGCGACTGTCTGATCTTCGGCCTCAATATCATGGCCAAACACACCAAACATACCCATCACAGAATCAACACCACCAGCCAACCACTGAATGAGATCAACAGTGTGCACACCCTGATTCATGAGCGAACCTCCGCCATCGAGATCCCAAGTGCCCTTCCAAGATCCATGATCGCCTTCATAGTAACTTTGCTTGCGATACCAAGGCAAATGGCCATGTGCACCAATTAATTTGCCCATGCGACCAGACTCAATGGCTGCTTTAATCTTGATGTTGAGTGGATTCAAACGCGCTTGAAAGATACATGCAACCTTTACGTTGGCATCTTTCACTGCGCCGATCAACTGATCCACACGCTCGGGTTTGATATCTGCAGGTTTTTCGACCACCATGTGCTTGCCAGCATCGGCCGCTTGAATGCCAAACTGAGCATGTTTTCCCGATTCAACAGCCACATTGACCACTTGAATTTCATCATCCTGCAACATCTCTTCATAACTGGTGTAGCCTTTGCACCCATACAGCTCAACCATGGATGCAACACGTTCTTCATCCAAATCGCAAACAGCAACCAACTTTGCGCCGTTGGCCTGAGTGACCGAACGACAATGGTGTTTTCCCATTCCCAACCCAACCACGCCAAAACCTATCTCATTTGCCATGCAAAACCTCCAGTGGGTATCAGTATTTACGGAATTTTTTATTCTAGTGAAGAAGCAATGTAATGTTCCTATTTTCTAAGAGCAATAAAAAAAACACCCACTCATAGATCGACAAAGCCCTTGACAATCTTAAACATCGGACTATACATGCCTTGGTATCCTATAACTTCATAAAAACGATAAGTAAGGAGTATATCATGCAATTGGAACTGATCGCAGATTATAAATGCCAAACAGGAGAAGGGCCCTTGTGGCATCCTGACGAAAAGGTAGTCTATTGGCTCGACATCCCCCCAGGACGCCTCTTTCGGTATGACCCATCTACAGGTCACCACGAGAAATGTTTTGACCTTGAAGGCGAATCCATAGGGGGATTCACCATTCAAATCGACGGATCACTCTTACTTTTTATGGCCAAAGGTGCAGTCAAAATTTGGCGCAATGGCACGTTTGAAACCGTCGTTGAAGGCATCCCAGGTGAAGAGAAGAGTCGATTTAACGACATCATTGCAGACCCTGCGGGTCGTGTCTTTTGCGGCACGATGCCATCCCCAGATAAATTGGGCAAACTCTACCGGCTCGACCATGACGGCACCATCACTCAATTGCTCGACGAAATCAAATGCTCAAACGGCATGGGCTTCACCCCCGACCGCACGCAAATGTATTATACCGACTCGGGTGCCAGAACCATCTATCGCTTTGATTACGATCAAAGCACCAGTGCACTCACCAACCAAAGTATATTCATCGAAACACCTGAGGGTGAGGGCATTCCCGATGGTATGACCGTTGACGCAGAAGGATACATTTGGTGTTCGAAATGGGATGGC
>JBLHJX010000100.1:0-17091 GCA_047619225.1 Candidatus Latescibacterota bacterium | reverse complement strand
CATTGCGCAAAAGACCCTCAGTACACGCTTCACGAATGGCACGGTTTGCAGTGACACTGCTGCCTGCATCGTCGCCTCGAGTGATCAATGTTAATTTGGCCACCTTATAAGGCCTTTCTAGTTTAATTGGTTATCTTATTTATCAAAGACAAGACTTAAATGATGGCAAAATAATTAGATTATTTGGAGGGGATTTTCGAAATGCCAAACAACACAAAACCAAACCAGTTCCCATCGGTCTTTCAAACCCAGAATCCTAGAAAACGTCTCGGGGGGACTGTCACTTCTTGATTCGTTGAGCATTAAAGGAAACCTTCTTATTTAAAAAATCCGCTGTCTGATCTGGAGATCCAAAATCATCTAAAAGCGTTCCAGTAATTTTTGAAACATCTTTCATGAGCATGATTGAAAAGTTACGACGATAAACACGGCCTGGGTGTGATGTCCAATAATGCGAGATATTAGGATCCGTTGTATCATCACGTATGGTAGGATAAAAACGGCCAATAGTGAGTGAGTTACTGTCAGTGAATTCTACTCGAACCTGTGACGCATCAATAATAACCCTAACAGAATCTTCAAATTTAATGGTGTCAGAGTAAACAATTAATGGAGAGACGCTGGCATATTTACCTGACTGGTGTATCATCGTTCCAATACCTTTATACGTACCGATCCACTCTGTCAACTGATCTACAGGTTCAGATACGGGTGATTCAGATGGTTTAGTTTCATCAAGTTCAGATATGGGTGATTCAGATGGCCCGCTTTCATCAAGTTCAGATTGTGTAGGTTTTGGCGAACAAGCAAACAGAGTCAGCATTACAGACAAAATGAAAAACCACAGCGAATGGAACCCAATTGATTTGGTGTTCATCATAAAATACTCACATCTTGAAATATGTTTTCAAGATTCTACCTCGCCACCGTTACATAAATTGTTGTATCAACACCAACACGGTCAAAGTTGCATGACTGAGATGAATTGATAGACATGTAATCATTCATATAAAATTTACGAGTTGAAACAGAGGGTGGAATACGGAGAGGAAACATCGTTCTACCCTTTCTAGTATTCAATCGCAAGTCTAAATACACCCATCAATCATTCGTTTAAGCCCCCAACACTGCCCTTACTTGTATATACCCAATCCTGAAAAAATTTTCAAATATTTTTTGTACTACCAAATAGCGAATTCAAAAAATAGAGATCATAATATGTATAATAAAATTCATTATACTTCTATAAGTGCGATAAATAATTATTTTTATTATACTTGGAGTTTGATAAAAATTGTTTTTCGTAAGCATTATCACAAACTATCTTTTGCCATAATATTTCTCTCATTCTAAGCTATCCGGTACCGATCCACCACGTCTTCATCCAACGACACGCCCAACCCTGGTGCGTCACTCAAATGCAATTCACCGTCTCGAAACACCATTTCGTGCGTCGCCAAATTCTGCGCCAATGGTGACGGTGCCCGTGTGTACTCCGTCAACGGACGATCACTCGCCGCGGCCCAATTTGCCGAAGCCGACAACAACAGCCCTGTGCCAAACGCGTGAGGCACTGCGCGTGCACCTGCCTCATTGGCCAACGCCTCAATCTCCAACCCGCCTGAAATCCCGCCCACACGTCCCAAATCCGGTTGCACAAAATGGATCTTTCCGTTGTGCAACAAATCGGCGTATTCCTCCACCAGCGTCATTGCCTCACCGCCCGCAATTGGAATGGACGAATGCTCGGACAACTCACGGTAGCCCGCCACGTCAAACGGGTGCAACGGTTCCTCCAGCCAAAACACATTATAAGGTGCAAACCGTTCCACACGTCCAAGCGCCGTCTCAGCGTTCCACGCACGGCCTGCATCTACCATTAGATCCACACCCTCACCCAACGCGTCTCGGGCAGACGCAACGAGTGCTTCGTCTATGTCCGCGTCGGGTCCCATGGGTGCCCACCCGTATTTCACAGCGCGGTAGCCTTGTTCTAAAAACGCACGGGCCGAATCACCCACAAGCTCGGGTCGCTCAGGCCACAACACACTTGCGTAAGCGGGCACCGAATCCACCGCACTTTCGCGCAACAGCTTGCGAACAGGTTTGCCCTCGGCTTTGCCGCGAATGTCCCACAGGGCCATATCAATACCGCTCATTGCCTGACGTGCCACACCGCCGGGGCCGTACCACGCGGTGCCGAAAATCATCGCCTCGCGAATCCCGTCAATGTCCGTCGCGTCCATTCCTGTGACAATTTGCGCCAAACCGTGACGAAACGGGGCAGAGCGTGGGGCTTCGATGACGGCACGGGCTACGTAGGAACACGACACGACCTCGCCTAAGCCGGTCAGGCCGGCATCCGTTTCTACGCGCACAATTAAACAATCCTGGGTGCCGTCGGCGACTTCTTTGACTTCGGGCAAACGGAGGTGAAGGGCTTCAACTTTGGTGATGATCATAAAATCCTCAAAATCTAAAAACAGTGTACGAATGACGGATCAATCAAAATACGTGTCGCCAGCGGCCAAGAGGGTTTTGGCAACGGTGGCGTCTAATTCAACACCATTTCCGGGTTTGTTAGAGACGGCCATCCAGCCTTCTTTGATAAATTCTTCGCCGCCGCACAAATCGGCCCACCACGAAATATCGCGGCCGTGAAATTCGAGCACAAAAAAGTTGGGCACAGAGGCCATTGCGTGACACGCGGCCATCATACCAAGGGGCGACGACACATTGTGTGGGGCGATTGGGATATAATGGGCGTCGGCGATTTCGGCAATGCGCTTGGCTTCCATAATGCCACCGGCTTTGGCCAGATCGGGCATAATAATATCCACAGCTTTTTGGCGGATCAGCTCCAAAAACTCAAACCGCGTGTAATGATTTTCACCGGTGCAAATTACGGTACTTGTAGACGCACGCACCTGTGCCAACGCGTCGATATTTTCAGATGGCACGGGCTCTTCCAACCACATTAAACGCACATCTTCTACAGCTTTTGCCAACGTAATCGCCGACGGCATATCGAACTGCCCGTGACAATCAATTGCCAAATCAATATCAAAACCAATGCCTTCACGAATCGCATGAATCAAGTTAATCACGTGCGTCATTTCCTTTGAACCCACCGTCCAGTTCATCGGATCAAGCTTACCCACACCCGAATGGTCCACATCAAACTTTACCGCGCTATACCCTTCTTCAACCACAGCCAACGCCTTCTCGGCATAAGCCTGGGGTGTGGCCGATTCGCCTGCGTGACAATCGGCGTAAAGCCGAATCTTGTCGCGGAACTTGCCACCCAACAATTGATAAATGGGCACACCCAACGCCTTACCAACAATATCGTACAATGCGTTTTCAATACCCGTTAGCGCAAAAATGAGCGGTGCGTGTGTGGTGCCTGCGTAACGTCCACGACGGCGCATTTTTTCATACAACGGCCCCACATTCATCGGGTCTTCACCAATGAGGAGGCTCTTCATATTTAATATCGACTCCTTCACACCAAACCCAGTGTACTGAGACGCCGAATTGCACTCGCCAGTACCCACAATCCCTTCGTCGGTATAAACCCGAACAAACGTCCACACACACCCACCACTGTGGGGCTCAGGTTTGCCAATCACACACGCTTGAACATCGGTAATTTTCATGAAACACCTTTCCTTTATGATCCCACTCCCGTTTAACCACATAACCTTTCCAACTTTTGCTCGCCAAGATAGGCATAGAGTGACCTACACGTCAATGAACAAATAAACACTTCACGCCTTGACAAAAGATGTTAAATGAGACAGATTTCTATCTGGACAGTCTAGCCAGATAGAAAGGGAATAAAATGAAAACAATTTGGGCATTACAAGATGCCAAAAATCAGTTTAGCGAAGTCGTGAATCAAGCCCTGAGCGAAGGCCCACAAACCATTACACGCCGAGGCAAAGAAACCGCCGTTATTGTATCCATTGAAGATTTTCAAAAACTGACCAGCTCCCAGGGATCGATGGTATCTTTCTTCCAAAATTCGCCGCTCTCGGGTATCAAACTCGATTTAGATCGTACGGATGAGTACGGACGGGAGATTACATTGTGAAATTCTTGCTTGACACCTGTGTCATTTCTGAATTTACAAAAAAAAGACCTACAGCGCGTGTTACGAAGTGGATGAATCAACAGGATGAATTTTCTCTGTATTTGAGCACCATTACAATCGGAGAATTATACAAAGGCATTGCCAAATTGCCTGACGGTCAAAAAAAACAAGATCTTCAAAGTTGGGTCGCCACAGACTTAACCCGAAAATTCACAGGTCGTATTTTGAATGTGAATCAAGAAGTAGCCCAAAGATGGGGTATTCTATCAGCAAACGCAGAAAAAATAGGCCGTCCAGTACCTATTCTGGACGGCCTGCTTGCAGCAACAGCTCAAGCTTTTGGTCTCATCTTTGTGACCCGAAATATATCTCACGTAGAGATAACAGGTATCTCCATTCTAAATCCGTGGACGACTTAATCCACATCTTGTTTTGATCAAACTATTTCATCCCACGCACCTTCTCCAGCAAATCGGCCACACGCTTTGGCGACACTTTTTGTGCCGTACCCAACTCTTGTGCAAACACAGACACCCGAAGCTCTTCAAGCATCCACCGCAATTCTTCCACCGCCGTGTGCTTTGCAAAAGACAATTCCGAATCGAGCAACTTATCCACCGCATCTTGAAACGGCTTCACCACTTCGGCCTTCTGCAAGTCTTTCCGCGGATCAACTTTGGCGCGTTCGGCACGCAACTGAATCGCCTTCAAAAACCGACTCAAATGGGGCAGTTGATCAAAAGGCGTACGTCTCAAGAAATCAGTCGGCATCAAACGCGACACATCGGCTTCAAGCTCGGGATAAGCATTGGGCATCAGGCAAATTTCGCGATAGGTCTCAAACAAAGAAGTCATCGAGCTCAACAACTGCGGCACCATATGTTGAAGCCGCACACGCGCATCTTTTACACGCGCTTCAAACCGCTCAGCCGTCACAGGAAACGGGGCTTCTTTGTCAAACAAAAATGCGACCAAATTTTCATAGGCCGCTTCGCGCAAAGCATCACTTCCACCTTCAAACAATGCCACTTGGGTTGTTTGTTTCAACTCGCCCAACGACCGTTTGAGCGCCTTCATTTCAGCACGCAGTTCCCGCTCGCACAACCGAATCCACCCCGTCCGCGTTTCATTCTCCGCCTCGTCGGGTCGATTAAACAAACGTACATCTACCCGATCTCCCTCACATTTCAACCCCACATATCCAAATATCGTCATGCTCCCCGCCTGCGACACTTCCACACGATCGGGCAAAGCACCCAAATCATTTCCAGCCACATCAGACCGAGTGACCAACGCCACAGCCTGTGTCCACGCATCTGACTCTACGGTCTCTTCGTGCTGGTCCAACCGCTCGCGCAACACCGCCAAATCGCGTGCCGATGCAATCGTCTCTTCTTTTTCACCCTGCACTTCCACGCGCATTCTCAAATGCTCGGGCAAATCTTCGGTCTTCCAATCACTTCGCGACGTCTCAATACCATACCGGCCTAAAATATGTGCCGACAACGACGCCAAAAAATCTCCGTGTGTGGATTGTAACGAACGGGCTATCTCCTGTGCTTTGTCAGGCACGGGCACAAACTGTTTGCGAATCCCTTTTGGAAGACCACGCAGCAAATGGGTCAATTTTTCTTCCAACAAACCCGGCACCAACCACTCCAACACATCACTTTGAACAAAATGCATCATCTTATACGGCAGCTTCAACGTCACACCATCTTCATCCTGACCGGGTCGATACGCATATACCAAAGGAATCTGCTGGCCATCAACTTCCAAATATTCGGGAAAAGAACCCCGATCAAAATCCACCTCATCTCCACCCGACAAATCGTCTTCTGTCATCATCAAATAATCGGCGCCCTTATCGCGCACCACCCGATTCAAATCATGTGTCGCAGATACATCCTCCAACCGCGCCGCATAAAACCGATACACAGCCTCGTCCAAATCTAAAAATTGCGTGTGCCGTTGCCGCATTTGCCACGTTTCAACCCGTTCACGCAATTCGCTATTGTGCACTAAAAAATCGTGCGGCAATGCCACCAGATCATTCACCATCGCTTCACGAATAAAAACCTCCGTCGCTGCTACCGGATCAATTTTTCCATACCCCACCCGTTTTTTTTGCACCTGTAACCCGTGAAGTGTCAACGTTTCAGTCGCCATCACCCGTCCCGCTCGCACATTATAAAACGGCTCTTTATACGTGGCCTTACACAAATGTGCGCCCAATTCTATCAACCATTGGGGTTGCACCTGGGCTACCGTGCGTGCAAACAAGCGAGACGTTTCAACCATTTCGCCGGCAATGATCCAACTCGGCGTACGTGATTCTTTGCCCTGCGCATTTTCCAGCTTGTCTTTTTCTTCTTCTTTGCGCCGCAAAAACAACCCAGACCCGGGAAACAACATCACATCACGCCCGCGTGCTGCCCGATAGAGATTGCCCTCTTTTTTTTGAGCCACGTTGCTCAACAACCCGCTCACGATTGACCGATGGATCGAATCAAAATCCGCGTCGTCCTGATTAAACCGAAACCCGCCAATCTCGCGCAGCGTGTGACGAATTTGCGTATAAATATCGCGCCACTCACGCATGCGACTAAACGACAAAAAATGCTGCGCACAGAATTTGCGCATTTGGCTCTGCGTTTTCAGTCGCTCCATAGTACCGTGATAGGCATTCCAGATATTCATCAACGACAAAAAGTCCGACTTCTTATCCACAAACCGTTTGTGTTCCTGATCGGCAGCCTGCTCTTGGCCCAGTGGACGCACACGCGGGTCTTGAATCGAAATGGCCGACGCAATCACCAACACCTCTTTCAACGCCTGCTCTTTTTGCGCTTGCAACACCATTCTCGCTACCGTAGGCGCAATAGGCAACCGTGCCATAGATCGACCCAATGGGGTCAGCCGCTTGTCTTCATCCAGCGCACCCAATTCTGTCAACAACGTAAACCCACCCTGAATCGCCTGCGGGCGCGGAGGGTCAATAAACGGAAACGTCTCTATCTCACCCAAATTGAGCGAAATCATCCGCAAAATCACATCGGCCAAATCAGACCGCTGAATCTCGGGCTGTGTATATTCGGGCCGCGATAAAAAATCCTTCTCGTCATACAACCGAATACACACCCCATTGGCCACACGACCACACCGCCCAGCTCTTTGTTGGGCACTGCTTTGCGAAATTGGCTCCACCGGCAACCGATGGGTTTGATTCCGCGGATTATACCGGCTCACCCGCGCCATACCCGTATCAATCACATATCGAATCCCCGGAATCGTGATCGATGTCTCCGCAATATTCGTCGCCACCACAATGCGCCGATAATTCTGCGTATGAAAAACCTTCTGCTGATCACCCGCCGTCAAACGCCCAAACATCGGCACCACTTCCACGCCCCGAAACTGCCGCCCGTCCAAACGTCTGCGCGTTTCATGAATGTCTTTCTCGGTGGGCATAAACACCAAAATATCACCCCCGTGCCGAGGCGCTTCAGCCACCACCGCGTCAACCGCGGTCACCGCCGCATCGATATACGTCGACACATCGTCTTCACCCAACAAGTCGTCCATCGACCAATATTGTATATCCACCGGAAACACACGGCCCGATACCTCAATAATGGGCGCGTTCTCAAACGCCGCTGAAAACGCCTTTGTATCAATGGTCGCCGAAGTAATAATCATCTTCAATTCGGGCCGCTTCTCGCGTAACTGGCGCAAATACCCCAACAGAAAATCAATATTCAAACTGCGCTCGTGTGCTTCATCAATAATAATCGTATCATATTCATACAGATTGGGGTCACCTTGCACCTCGGCCAGCAACATCCCATCGGTCATCATCTTAATGCGCGTATCCGGTTTTGTATCATCCTTAAACCGAATCTTACACCCCACCTCACGGCCCCAGTCCACACCCAATTCTTCAGCAATCCGTCGCGACACCGACAACGCCGCCACACGGCGCGGCTGCGTACACGCAATCTTCGCATCAACCCCTTGCCCAGCGTCCAAACACATCTTGGGCAACTGCGTCGTTTTACCCGACCCCGTCTCACCCGCCACAATCACCACCGGATGATCTTTAATCGCCTGAACAATCTCATCTTTCCGCGCACTAATAGGCAAATCTTCAGGATAAGTCACCTTCAACGGGTTCTCGCGCCGTGTTTTCAACAACGCAGCCGACCGCTCCGCCCGATCCTTCAATTTCTTCAACTGTGCAGGGTCGCGCTGACGCCGCTGTTGAAGTTTGCGCAACTCCTGCGAAATCACCACACGATCTTCCAACATACAGTTGGGCACAAGCGACCACACCGCCGACATCAAACTGGGTCGGTTAGGCCGTGGTCGGCGTTTTTGTTCTTGAGGGTGTGTATCTTTTTGATCAACAGCCATTCTAAAATCCAAATCGTTAGATGAATAAAATTGTTCCACAGCATTTTAAAATACATGATTTGCCCCAATTGAGCAAAATATGACCCTAAATTCGAGTAGACAGGGCCATTTTCAAAGTTTTACTTTGTTTTTAATATTTATTTGTTATACTTTTCAATACAAAAGTATAACATCATTATTCGAAAGGAATATTAATATGGCAGCCGTCACAATCTCCCAGAAAGGTTGGGTCGTTATCCCAGCTGAATTAAGGCGAAAGTACCAACTCACATCTGGCACACAGGTTCAAATTGTAGACTACGGTGGTATTCTTTCGTTAATACCTTCCCTCAATGATCCCATAAACGAAGCAAAAGGACTGCTCAAAGGGGATACGTCACTAACACAGGCATTGCTCGAAGAACATCGCAAGGAACAAAAGGATGCCTAAAACCTATGTTCTGGACAGTTATGCTATTTTAATGCTTTTGGACAATGAAGTAGGTGCAGATCAAGTACAAGAACTTCTAACTAAGGCTGCCCAAAAGAGAACACGTGTATATATGTCTCAAATTAACCTGGGAGAAGTGCTTTATATTATTGAACGGGAACGTGGTTTATTAGATGCCCAAAAAGCACTTGTTGCCATAGAACAATTACCAATTGAATTGCTAACCGCCAGCCGAGAACGCATTCTCAAAGCAGCGCACATCAAAGCCACGGTAAGAATATCTTATGCTGACGCATTCGCAGCAGCGGCAGCTTCGGAGTATAATGCCTCTTTACTCACTGGAGATCCAGAATTTTCTGAAATCGAAGATGAAATTTCAATCATTTGGCTACCGCATAAATAAAAAAAAGGCCGAGATGTCCTATCCCCGGCCTCCTACGTTCGTCTCCCATGGTCAACCGTAAGCTCACGAGCGTAGCGAGTAATTATTCATTTCAATTATCAATTATCCATTGCCTCCTACAACCCTTCCCAATACGTCCACATATCCTCCGGATACTCAAACCGAATCTCGTTAAGATCCTTCCGCGCATACCGGCTCACAAACGCCATCCGAATATCTCTCCCGCAATTGACCCCTGGGCTGTGTAACATCATATTGTGCCAAAATGTGACCGTGCCAGGGGGACCCGTCACATCCACAGGCTCCGGTAAATCTTCATACTCACCATCTGCTCCACGAAACGCATCCAGCCCTTTTATCAAACTGTGCGTTCTAAAATATTCATGCGCCCGTTTGTGTGCCCCCGGCCAAATCGTAAATCCACCCGACCGCGGTTTGATATGATTAATGTTCACCGTCACGGCAATCGTAAACGCATCGTGAACACCCTCACTCGTATATCCATCCAAATGCATTTGCTGGGCCGTTGTCCAATTGTCATGCCCTTCGGGATAGATCATTTTGACAAACGTGTGATTTGCGACCCGCAGTGTATCTTTGCCCACCAATTCTTCACACATAGCCTGAATCGGCGTATCTGACAAAGTCGCCCGAATATCGGGGTGGCCACCACATTTCAAATTACCTCGAGGTCCCGCATTAATCCACGTTTCAGGATCATCCCGATCGGCCTCAATCTCCCCCCACAACACATCTACCGCCTTATCAATCAAATCCAGAGACACCACATCGTGCTTGACCACATACCCTTGTTCTTTAAAATGTATTTTTTCTTCATCTGTAAAATAAGCCATCTAAAACCCCACAGTGATCAATCAAATAGAAGAAACGGGTTGTTCTACCCAATATACGACCTTCATCTTTATCCATCAACTGAGGTTTTCCGTTTACTTAAACAGATCGGTGCTCAAATAGCGCTCCCCAGTATCGGGCAGAATAACAAGCACGTGTTTGTCAGCACCTTGATCTTTCGCCACCTGTAAAGCCGCCCATGCAGCTGCCCCACTTGACTTACCTACCAAAATCCCTTCTTTTGCTGCCAACGCTTGGGTCGTCTCTACGGCATCTTCATCATTCACTTGGATAATCTCATCGTAGATCTCCGTATCCAAAATGTCCGGAATAAATCCCGCCCCAATACCCTGAATGGTATGCTTCCCAGGTTGTCCCCCCGAAAGTACTGGAGAGCCACTGGGTTCAACCGCATAAATTTTAATGTCGGGAAAGTGCTTTCTCAACACGCGTCCCGCTCCAGTAATCGTACCACCTGTGCCAATGCCAGAGACAAAATAATCCAGACCCGTATCCTGAAAAGCCTCAACAATTTCAGGGCCTGTGGTGTTTTCATGCGCAGTCGGGTTTGCGAGATTATTAAACTGCTGCGGCATAAAATATCCATTCTCTTTCGCCAGTTCTTCCGCCTTCTTTATTGCCCCGGTCATACCCGGTCCTTCTCCAGGTTGTACCAGAACCAGTTCTGCTCCGTAAGCCGAAAGCAGATCCCGTCGCTCCTGAGACATCGCTGCCGGCATCGTAAAGATCACCTTATAACCCCTGACCGCGGCCACCATAGCAAGCCCAATACCCGTATTACCCGACGTGGGTTCGATAATGGTATCCCCAGGTTTCAATCCGCCTCGTTCCTCTGCCTCTCGAATCATACTCAGCCCGATCCGATCCTTAACACTGCCTCCTGGGTTGAAAAATTCTAACTTTGCCCACAGAGTGGCATCTCCTTCGCCACCCACACCGTTCAAACGAACCACCGGCGTATCACCAATCAATTGCGTCACGTCGTTCACTTTTTTCGCCATCTAAACACCCGCCCTTTCATCATCTATGCAGTTTTAAACCACCGCTCCCACACCCAAATTTTCTTCCATCCACGTCTTCAGCGGCACATCTTCATCCAATGGTGAAGAAAAACCTTTCCCCCCTGTCGGTGCCGCCCCTAACAACTGTTGTCGAATGGGATCACTGCGATCCATATAATGTGCCACCGTCATATTATCACGCGGGCGCAACCAACGGTAACTGTATCCATAAAACAACCCTTTTCGCGTCATTTCTGACGCATTAGGAGTCGCCGTATGCCACAACCGCCGATCAAAAATCACGGCACTACCTCGCGGTGCCAAAACTGGTGTGGCACCTGCAGGATCAATTTTTCGCTGATTGTTACCCAGAAAGTTGTCCTCCAAATGCGTACCCGGCACCACATAAAAATTGGCCCGCCCATCTATCGAACAATCCGTCAAAAAATACACCACCTTCAATGACAAACGCGGGCGTGGTGAAAATTCCATCTCGGCATTTACACGCCCACTATCCTGATGCCACCCACGAACCTCATCAGACACATTGCCCGGTTCTTCGGGCGGTGTCACCACCAAATGCGAATGATAAATATTGATGTTCCATCCCAATATGCCAAACACCTTCGGAAACACTTTTGGGTAATCAACCAAATCCATAAACACATCATCACGCCCAATAAAATCCATCACACTCAAACGCTCATAGGGCGTCATCTCACGTGCCTTGCGCTCCTCATCGCCCACCCGATCCGCTGCCACTTCCAATTGATTTATCAAATCGTCTGGCAACACATCTTCCAACATGAGATAACCATCTGTCTCAAATGTCAAGCGTTCTGCATCCGTCAATGTATGATCGCACCAAGCATCCATAACAGACTCCTTAAAGAGGTAGAGGTTGGATTGGTTTCACACCAAAATAACGACAATTCAATATCCAAACAAATAGTAACCCACACTGGCAGGCAAAATCAAAGGTCTTTAAATACGCCAATACTACACCGCACACAACCTTTCATACAATTCACGATCCATCAATTCTACCCCAGCGACGGCATTGCTCTCCACTTGCGACACCTTCGTCGCTCCCGGAATCACCACGGGATTGGATTTGTGCGCAATCACATACCGAAGCGACGTCTCCACCAATTTCGAATCATCTCCCACAGTCGCCTTAATCACTTCCAACCGATCCAACATCTGCTCATAACCGACACGTCCAGATTCTCCCACATTCCAATCATTACGCACCGTATCGGTAAACACACTGTCTCGATCAAACTTACCCGACAGCACACCTTTGGCCAAAGGGCCTCGCACCAAAATGCCCAAATCCTTTTCCAAACAATAATCTAAAAACCCATCTTCAGGTTTGCGATTCAAAAGCGAATAATCCACTTCCACAACCGCACACGCACCTTTCGAGATATCGTAAAAAGTAATTAAAACATCCAAACTATTCGTCGAAATCCCATACGCACGCACACACCCTTCAGCCACCAATTCCTCAAAGCCCTCTACATAAACCGTCGGGTCTTTGATATTGCCTTCATGGCACAACAACACATCAATGCGGTCCGTCCGCATGCGCCCCAAACACGCATGACCACACACCCGAATAGAATCGGCACTCGTTTTGGGCACGCTGCCATTCGTGCGTTTGCCCCAGTTACCCACCTTACTCACCACATACAACTTATCACGCATTGAAGACGTAATCGTCTTGCCAATGCGCATCTCACTCATCCCATTTGGAATGCCATACGACTCCGCCGTATCCAACAAATTCATACCCTGATCTATCGACGCCAACAAAATATCTGACGCCTGAGCATCACTCATATCCCCCCACTGATTGCCCAAATTCCACGTCCCCAACCCCACCACAGACACATCCCACCCCGTTTTCCCAAATCGCCGATGAATCATAATGCGCTCCTTCGTTTTTAAATAGATTTATCTGTACCAATGTTCATCCGTGTCGGTATTCACAAAGGACTTGCTTCGCTACATTGTGGGCTGCGCCTCTGCTATCGTTGCATCTGAATCCTCTTTTTCCACTCCGGATATCCCTTCTCAATCAACTGCCTCGGCCACCCGCCATACCACCCATAACCCGTACGCCGTTCCAATGCCACCTCGGCCAACGAATACACAACAATCCCATCTCTGTTACACATAAACGGCCGAAACGTATCCACCTCATGAAACCGTGCCCACAACAGTGGCGCATTGGGATCTTCAACCACCACCCGATCGGTTGTTGCCGTATGATTTTTAAACCGCGTGGCATCCACTTTCACCGTTTCAACCCGAATCCCCTCAATCTTTGATGCCTCAAACCAAACCATTGCATGATCAATCGCATCGATAACCTCAGCACTTGGTTTTTCAATTTCCATCAAAAACTGCACAATGCCCGTGCTCTCACCAGGACAAATCGACGGCAATTCATAGCTTCTCGCCTTTGTGGGCAACAAAGTCTCATGATCATGTTGTTGGCACCACGCTGTCTTTTTACCCTTCACCACAATCTGGCATTTCAACGTCACATCAATTGCGCGACCCAAGGCCGCTTTTGCTTTCTGCCGATAGACATCATCAACCCAAGCAAAATGCGATTCGCCATTCACAATGCCACGCATCGTACGCATCGTACCCAACATCACATCATCATTATACGTAATCGCATCTACATCCCACCCACGCCACCCACCACTGGCGTTTTGTGCGTCAAAAATAAAGTCCAGTCCCCGCTCAGCACTTTTGCGATACCGATCCAATCCCGTTACAACATACACCTTAGCCAAATAAGCCACGTGTGTATACGTACTGCGATTGTCCAACGTGCTGCGCAACGAACGCACACCCTTAATCGCCCGCACCGTATCGGGGTGAATATCAATCTGCCAATCGACATCCTTTGGCCACCCCCCATCCTCATTTTGCAAACCCACCAAATTCTCAGCAATCAGCACAATCTGAGTCGGGGCATATTGTCGGTCGTTGCGATCTCGCCCATACCGTTTCCGCCAATGGCTCATACTGTCCATTAAAGGCTGCAAATCAATCGCCTCATACGTTCTCGACTTTGCCACCGTCACCAATTCATCATCTTGCGCAAAAACAAAACCAACACCCATCCATGTAATCATCATCACACACAAAAATCGACCCATAAAATCCTCACCTTAAAATTCGCTCAAAAATGACCTTTTACCTTTTATTTTCTCCGGCCTCCCAACCCATTGCTGTTGTCTTTGACTCTCATTATCAATTGCTTCCCCCTACCAATTATGCAAATTGTGCCCATCATCGGGAAACCAAACATAATCAACCACCGATGACATACCCAATGACACCACATAACCAATCACAAGCCCAAAGAAAAACGGGCGGGCACGTTCATACAACGTAATGCCGCCCACACGTAAAATAATCGACTTTGCCGCCCACACCAAGAAAATGCTAAACGCATACACCCGCGATCCGCCCATCGTTTGAAACGCAAACCCCAGCGGATGGAGCGGCCACCACGCCAAACGATTTCGCAACATCATCATCCCCCAAGCAACACCCCCACCCAAAAGCCATACCATACCTTTCCCAGGATCAAAAATGGTCTTATCTGCATCTACAATGGCCGACACCATCTTATCATAAGTTGAGATATTCGCCGTGCGAAAACCCGTCAGTCCTAAATTTTGCCCTGCATAGTGATACCCCAAATGAATAATGAACAAACACGACCCTAAAAATCCAGCCGCAAATGCCAAGACCACAGTCCAAAAAACCCAACTCCTACGCGTTGTCAAACCCGAAAACAGGCGCAAATGATGTGGCAGAGCCGGCCAGGCAGGGATGCGTGTATTGCCAAAAAATGCACTTGAATTGATTAATCCCAAGGCCACTATATTTGACCGAGACAAAGTGGCTGTGCCACCCAAGCTTTCTATGATGCCCCCGCCCTTTGCACCCACAGGAAACAAATATGAACACCCCGTCATCGCCGTATATTTGGCCACCACAAAATAACCCACATACATCAAACCCAACTGCATCACCGCCAAATACCACGACAACCCCATGCCCACAAAACAACCCAAAACGTAAACCGTTGTACAAACCAACCCAATCAAAGCCAACCGATATGAAATGGCCCCATCATCATCTGGAACACGAATGCCTTGCCAAGCAACACGACACACCCGCACCAAATGGTGCCGTGCAACCCACGCCGAATAAACAGCCAAAAACACCATCGCCCCATGAGAAGACAACGTCATAATTTCACCCGCTTCGGCTTGTTGCCCTGCATGTCCCACGGTAAAACCAATACGTGCCATCAAACCTTCTTGTAAGATGGCAACCAAACGCAAGACCCAAAAGCTGAACAAAATATCCAAATTGCACAAATACATCAGCCCAATCACAGGCGGTAAAACACGCAAATAGATAGGCGGAAAAGATCGGGCGAATGAAATCTCTTTGGTCAAATAATCATCAAACAAACCAATGCGCGGTAAATTGGGTGCAAAATACCCCATCATATTCCACGCATACACACAAAACACAACACCAAATCCGGCCAAAAAGAAGGGATCCCGAAAAATCTTAGGCAACCGATGCCCCTCATCAAATCCTTCTGTCAACGCCACCGGAAATACAGCCAAAGGAAAAGTCAATCGCTCAGACTCTTCCCATTGCTTTTGGAACAATATCGAAATACAAAAACCCGCCAATACAAGTGCCAACGAAATTGAGAACCACCAATACAACGTGGGCAACCAACCAAAAAGAGGCATACTTGCCCCATCGGGCAAGCCTTCATAAAACGGGCGAATGATGCCCTCACCATGCGGCAACATCCACCAGGGCAACACATCAAACAACACCCCTTCCCACCGGTTCTCAGGCGACGCAAAAAACGTCGGAGAACTCAACACCCCCCCCCAATAAGCCGTCCATCCACTGGCCGACACCGTGCCCACAATCCACGACATACTGTAAATCACCAACAGCTCTGCCGAAGACAGCGCAATGCGCGGCCACACCAACTTCAAAATCAGATTCACACCAATCCACGCCACAAACGGCATCAACATCGCAATGGGCAACTGCGATTTCACCAGCGATGCCGACCCCAAAATCATACCCGCATAATCACTGTAAATATTCAAACCCGCAGCGGTCAACGTACCCAACACCACAGCACGCAACGTAATTTGCCGCTTCTGCTCAGGCAAGGATTTGGTTTGGGTCTCTGTTTGTGCCATTATTTATCTGCCACCGAACCGTCAATGCGAATGGGCGTAGCCGATGCTTTGGGTTTGAATGGCATTTTTTTCATGGCCTCCACATTCAACGTCACACCAATGCCAGGTGCATCGGGTACCATCAAATATCCATCCACCAAATCCAACGGTTTTTCCAACACCTCACTTTTGGGTCCTTGATCTTCCCCTGTATATTCTTGCAATGCAAAATTGGGAATACACGCATCCAACTGCACACACGCAGCAGTGCTCACCGGGCTAAGCGGATTGTGAGGAACCACATCAACATGATACGCTTCTGCCAAAGCTGCAATCTTCTTGCTGTGCGTCAAACCACCCGCCAAACACACATCCGTACGCACATATTGCGCGCCACCACATTCCAACAGTTCGCGAAATTCATAAATCGTATGCAAACGTTCACCCGTAGCAATCGGAATGCGACACTTCTTCGCCACCTCACCCATCACCGCCGGGCTATCGGGCAAAATAGGATCTTCCAAAAAGAACGGCCGAAAGGGTTCCAACTCCCGCGCCAATGCCACAGCTTCATGCGGTGAAAGCCGCCGATGCATCTCCACGCACAAATCAACACC
>JBLHJX010000099.1:0-17653 GCA_047619225.1 Candidatus Latescibacterota bacterium | reverse complement strand
TATACTTTGAGGAGACATAGACCTGTGCTTTGTTAAAGGGAGTGAGATTTGCTTTTGGCGATTCAAACCTAACTCTTTTTAGCAATTTACACAGGTCTTTTATTTTTTGTCGTGTACTATGATCCAATATATAAAGATTGTTCGATCCATCAAAAGCAACACCATCGGAGTTTCTAATCCGGCCATCCACTGCGGGTCCGCCGTCCCCACTATAGGCGGAGTTTCCAGTGCCTACCACGGTGAGGATAATGTCCTCTCCCCCTGCAGATACGGCCGCGTTTACGACCGCCCGGTTTTGGGCTTGTGCGACCTGGACATGGGTAAAGTTGAAGAACGCGGCGAGCATCAGTGCCGCGACACACTGCATGATAAGTCTCTGCTTTGACATCGTTCACTCCTCAAGTTGAAGTAAAAAGTTCTGGTTGATGATGGTTCTCCTTCGATGAGTTCATTCGAAGGAAACTATATCGCGACATTTTGGCATGAATGTACCCCCTCTCTCAGGGTTGATTTCGGCCCGCCCAACAGGGCCAACGGGTTGTTGTGTGCGGCCAGGTAGCCGCCACTGGTTTGCAGGGACTTCTGCCCGGCCGGTATTGAGCATAAGTGGACCCTCTGAGGTATTATCAAGTTGAGACGCGTTTCTTATGCGAGAAAAACACCCGCAAGTTCCTCGCTTTAGGTACGATGGCGCAAATGATACCAGAGTACACCTGTGAGAACGGCGAATATTGAAATGGCACTCAGCCAGCTTGGTTTTTTCAAGGTTTTGCACTCCTTTCTTGATTTGGAAATTGTTTTTAAAAGCTTGTTTGGGTATACTTGAAATAAGCTACGTGGCTGCAACCACGTTTTCTTGATGTGCCGCTTACCTTTGCTCTTTACTTGGAGATGAGGTAAGCGGCTTTTTTGTTCGTTTGACCGCGACGATGCCTGAGCGTCGCCGCGGTCATCCGAAGGTGTTGGTTCCGTCCCCGCCAAGGGCAAAACCAGCGAAGAAATTCATTTTTTTTTTAAGCGATTGATAATGTCTAAGAGTTCTCGAAGTTTCAGGGGTTTTTGCAAATAGTCGTAGGCCTTATCGCGCAGGGCCGCTATGGCGGTTTCAAATGAGCTGTGGGCTGTGATGAGTATGACGGGCAGATCGGGAAACCGCTCTCGGGTTGTGCGCAATAGGTCGATGCCGCTGATGCCGGGCATTTGGATATCGGTGATGATGACGTCAATATGGTCATCGAGATAAAGCAGGGCCTTGAGACCGTCGGGAACGGCAGTGACGGTGTGGTTGCGATTTTCGAGAAATTCGCAGATGATCTGGCGAATTTCGTTGTCATCGTCTACAAGTAGAATGTGCACATATCACGTCCTGTTTATGGCTTTGATCAAGGGTGACCGAGTTATCAGCAGACAACACACGTCGCCCACTGATAACCCGGCTGTCACGGTGTGTATGATTGTCTTATGCAAATGGCTTGCCAACAGATCTAAAAACGGAAATTTTGTGAATTATAGCGGGTTATACGCTGTTACTGTTGTTTTGGCATGTGTTAGATGTGCGGAAACTAAACCTACGATGTGCGAAAACTAAACCCCCGTGAGCGAAATCGCACACGGGGGTTTTTATGATCACTGGATTTTACTTGTGGTTATTCGACGTTATAAAGGGCCATGCGACGGCGGAGGGCGAACCGTGAGAGACCGAGCAGATCAGCGGCGTCACCCCGATTGCCTTGGCATCTTCTGAGGGCTTCTTGAATGATATCGAGTTCGACGGTGGCCAATGTCAGGTTTTCGTTGGGTAAGGATTGAAGGGCTTGGGCGAGGGTGTGAGGTGTTGGCGGAGAGGTTGCGGGTGTATCTTCTTTGGGCGCGATTTGGATGGTGCTTGTAAATTGCAAATCGCTTGGGAAGATGTGATCGGTTTTGCACAGGATGACGGCACGTTCGATTGTGTTTTTGAGTTCGCGCACGTTGCCTGGAAAGGTATAGGTGTTGAGCATTTCTTGTGCTGTTTCGGTAAAGCCTTGAATGGTTTTGCGCATTTCACGCGCGTAATGGTTGAGAAAATGCTGTGTTAGAATTTGAATGTCGCCCAGTCGTTCGCGCAGGGGGGGTGAATGAATGAGAAAGGTGTTGATGCGGTGAAAGAGTTCTTGGCGGAATTGGCCTTGTGCAATGGCATCGGACAGATCTTGATTGGTTGCAGATATGACGCGTACATCGACATCGATTTCTTTGTTGCTCCCAATGCGTCGAATTTTACGTTCTTCTAAAGTACGCAGCAGACGCACCTGCATCTCACTGGGCATGTCACCAATTTCATCGAGAAACAGTGTGCCGCCGTGGGCTTGCTCAAAATATCCTTGCCGGGTTTCATGGGCATCGGTAAATGCGCCTTTTTCGTGGCCGTAAAAAACACTTTCAAAAAGATTTTCGGGAATGGCCGTGCAATCTACGGCGACAAATGGGCCATTGGCTCGACTGCTTTCGTAATGAATGGCACGTGCAATGCCTTCTTTGCCTGTGCCGGTTTCGCCGGTGAGCAGGACCGATGTGTTGTCTGTTTCGCAGATTTGTTCAATGGAGACTTTGACATCTTGAAAAGTTGAACTGTGGCCAATGAGGGCGTTGAGCCCATATTGTTGGTGCGCGAGTGTAGAGATACGTTTGAGTTGTGCTTGTGCTTGGTCGCGTTCTTTGCGCAATGTGTGAAATCGTGCGGTGCGTTCTATAGATGCCGAGATTTCTTGCATTTTGACGGGTTTTGTAAAAAAGTCAAAAGCCCCGTCTCGCATGGCGCGCACGGCCATATCGACGTCGCCATAGCCTGTCATCATAATGACTTCGGTTTCAGGTGCATGTTGTTTGATGTTTTGCAGAATCTCATACCCATCGGCGCCGGGCATTTTGATGTCGGTGATGACAATGTCAAACCGTTCGCGTTCGATTCGCGAGATGGCATCCTTGCCATTATGAGACTGTATGACATCATGGTCGCGAGCAGCAAGAAAGCTGTAAATGGACGTGCGTACATCTTCGTCATCATCGACGAGTAAGATGCGCATTTGGGGTTGACGATTTGTGTTGGGCATATTGGTTTTTGCCTTTATGGAGTTGATATAGGAAAACGAACTTCAAAAGTCGTTCCGCGATCATTACTGCTGGTGCAAGTGATGTTGCCACCGTGGTTTTTGACGATGGCATAAGTGATCGATAGTCCTAAGCCCGTGCCTTTGTCGGCAGGTTTGGTGGTGTAAAAGGGTTCAAAAATACGGTTGAGATGTTCAGGTTCAATTCCTTCACCATTGTCCTGTACTGCCGCAATGATTGTGTCGTCGTCTTGGCGTGTAGAAAGGGTAATGGTTTTGAAAATACTGTTTGACTCTGTGCGTGTATCGAGTGCATCGCGCGCATTGCCCAATAAGTTGAGAAAAATTTGTTCAAGCTGATAGGGGTGGCCCGTAATTTTGGGCAAGGTTTCGGTGAGGTCGAGTTTGACGTCGACGCCGTGATTTTTGAGTTGTGTGCCAATGATGTCCAAACTGCTGTGAATGACATCATTCAGGTCAAGGGGGGTGCCGGGTTCTTGTGAGGTGTCACGCGAGAATACACGTAAGTGTTCGACTGTGTTGCTCATTCGATCGACCATGCTGAGAATGCGTTTGAAGGTTTCACTCAGTTGGTCATTTGATACGGGCATGTTGTCTTGTAGGCGGAGATAGTAGTCTTCTGCGGTGGCAGAAATGCCGCCAAGTGGCTGATTGAGTTCATGGGCAACGCCTGCTGCCATTTGTCCAAGAGAAACAAGGCGTGCTGATTGAAGCAGTTGCATTTGTAGTTCGCGCGATTCTAATACACGAGTGAGTTGACCTGTGGTTTCGTCGAGGAGTGTGCGCTCCTGCGATTCAGATAATTCAAAGGTACTAAATAGCTGGAGGTATCCTCTTTCTTTTTTTTCTAACGACAGAGTCCGTCTGTAGATTGTAGCGGCGGATAGATGGGTGTGACCAAATGTTTGGACTTGGCCATCATACTCGATAACGATGCCACCTGAAAAGGAAAGGATCTCAAGCAGAGCTTCTCCTGTCTTCTGGATGGCATCAATGACAGATTCGACTTCTGTCATTGAAGATCGAAGACGATAAAGATATTGGAGATTTTGGAGTTGTTTGTCCAAGCGTTCACGTTCGCTTATCTCTTGGGTTAGGTCTTGCGTTTTTTCTTGGAGTTGTTGGTTGAGTGTGAACAATTTTTTGTTTGCATCAGATAATGCGTGATTGGTTTTGCGTAGTTTTTTTCCACGTCGAATAACCCGTGTTGTTTGGAAACAGATTGCACTGAGTAAAATGACAATTAAACTTTGGAACCAAAACTGCATCCATACAGGAGGAAGCACCGAAAAGTGTATTGTTGCCTGCGAGTGCGTACTTTCATTTAAGTTTTGATCCCATACTTTTACCTGAAAGGTGTAATTGCCCGCTGGTAAGGATTCGAATATTTTGATTTTGTCTTCTGAGCAATCTGACCATTTTTCGTCATTGAGCTTTATTGCATATAATAGCTCGTGGTTTGGCGTGTCATGCCAATAATCTGTCCCTTCCCACTCAATGGTTATAGCACCTGGGTCTGGTATCTTTTTGTTGCTCAGTGATTTGATCTTGATTCTAGGTGCCTGTTTTCTACTGTGATATCTCGTTGTGCGGAGTCCTTGGATTTTTGGGTTTTTATACCAATCTTTTGGAACATAGTTAAGCCATATGTCACCCTTTTGGGAGGTGCGAAGATTGCCATCTTGGCCAATCCATTTTTTTGATGATGAAAAGTGATCCATTTGAACCCAAGTGTCGGTTTCTATATTGAGCCGATAAATATCTTGATTTGCTGCAATCATAATATGATTATTTGGTAGGAGAAGTATTTGATTGATTTGATTTGACAACCCTTGGTTTTCATTATAAACAGTCCACGCATCATTTTCATCGCAACGAAACAGCCCATGGCTACGAGACCCAACCCAAAGGCTATTTGATGAGACCGCCAATGTATTGCAGGCCTCAGTACTTAATAGAGGGGGATACGGTGTGTCGTCTACAATTGGTTTTAATGTTTGGTCCGAAAAATCGAGATTGCTCAGACCAGAAAAACCGCCAATCCAGAATTTGTTGTGAAATTCACCCATACCGTAGACAGAACCTGGTATGGGGACATGTTTATGAGAGAACCACTTCCCATCTTTAAATTGGATTAAACCTGTTATAATTGTTTGACCTTCTTGGCCATAAATGTTTCTGCCACTTGCAAACCATATGCTTCCATCGGAGGACTCATACGGGGTTCTTCTGTCAACAGCTTCATGTAATTGTGGGTGTTTTTTTGTATGCCAACGGGTGCCATTCCACTGTGCCGTGGCCGCGATTGTTTGGTGACTGCCAACTGCCCAGAGTTCATTCGATTGTGTAATAATCAAGCTCTGGGGGGAGTCCATCAGCCCATCTTCAATGTTATAGGTTGTCCAACTTTCGCCTTGTTGTTTCACCGCTCCATTTTGTGATAGAAACCATTGGGTGCCATCAGGTAGTTCACATTGAAAATTTAATCCTTCATACGCTGCCCAGCGAGATAAGTCTAATCGTATGGCTTCATTTGCATACCCAACAATCCAAAGTGCACCATCTGATGCTTCTGTGAGATCTATAATGCGATTTGATGGAACCTGGATACCGGGTTGGTTTTGTTTGTATGTAAACCATTTATCTTGGTAATGTCTGTAAAGGGTGCTATATCCACCTATCCAAATAGAACCATCTGTTGTTTCCAATATTGAAGTGTGAATATTGCCTCTTAATTTAGAAATATGTTGATCTGTTTTGGGTGGATAAAGCCACTGGTTTCCATCGTGTTTTAGGTGTGTCCAAGTTTGGGTTTTGATGTCAAACTTATCAATGCCACCTTTGCTTTGGTTCGAGATTTTCAAAAGCATGTTGTTTCGTGTCAACAAAAGGCGCGGTTGACTGGCGGCTTGAGGGAGCGTGTTTGTTTGTGTTTTAAAAAGGTGCCACGATTCTAGAGATACATCATAACGAAGCAGTTCACCTTGTAATAAGCCGATCCAAATTGTACCATTGCTTTCTGCGATATCGTAAACACTGAAGCTTTGATAAGCTCCCGAAAGGGATGCTGGCATAATGGAAACGTCGATGGTGTCGGCACTGTTTGGTTTTAATACCGATAAGGTCATGGTAGAATCGGAGAGCGTATCTAAATGGTCATTGGTATTCATTTCTTTTCGAATAAGACGGTCTCCAACTTCTAATCCCGCGCGTTGTCCTGGGCCGTTGGATGCCAGTGTCCAAATGACCTTGGGAATGTTACCCCTATGAATGGCAATATATCCACCTTCAATAACATGGATACCGGCACTTTTCTTGTTTTTATTCCAAAGTCGTTTTGGTACATATTGCGAGGGAACAATAATTGAATCTAATGGCGCGTGGAATATGGTTCTTAAGGCCACCCACATATCTTTTGATGTCAGGAGGCAAGGAGGCGATTTTTGTTTGAATTGAAGTGCTCCCCAGGCTGTTGCCACCCATAAGCTGCCATCTGACGCGCTTGTCATACTTTCAATGGGCCAAGGCAGATCACCTTGGGCTGGAAACAGTCGTGTCCAAATGCCGTTGTTAAATTGGCTGATGCCCATTTCAGAACCTGCGAAAATCTTTCCATCTTTTGTCGCATGTAAAACATTTATAGGAAGCCCAGATAGACCATTTGTTTCTTCGATCTTGATCCAAGGGTTTTTGGGAGAGAGGATTTGCTCTTTGTTGGGGCAATAAAGTGTCCAAAATATACCGTCGTAACAGTAGACACCTTGGTCTGTTCCAAACCACATTTTTCCTGAAACATCTTCAACCAAACATCTTAAACCACTCCCCTTCAATTCTGGAAAAGACTGCCAGTTAAGAGGTTCTAGGGCTGCGTCTGGAGAAATGGGTTGATAAGGGCGTGCGGCTTGTAGGGGGCTAAGGGATAATACTTGGACTCCCAGAATGCACAGAAAGGCATATACAAAGATGGGGAGTTGGAATTTGAGTATACGCATTGCTTTAGATTCCGATCAGCGATTCGTACAAGGCTTCTAATTTTGACGTTTCTCGGTGAATATTATAATATCGGCAGATATGTGCGCGCCCCGATTTACCCAGCGACGGCCAAGTTTCAGGGTGTTTGAGGAGGTCGTTTACTTGGTGTTGTAATGAGGCACTGTTTTTTTCTGGTACAAGAAATCCAGTTTTGCCATGTTTGACCACCTCGGGAATATCGGCATGTCGGGTAGATACGACTGGCAAACCGGAGGCCTGTGCCTCCATTAAGACTGTTGGTGTTCCTTCTTGGTCACCATTTTTTGCTGTGATACTGGGCAAAATAAAAATATGGGCTTGTTGCATGGCCAAAAGTGTTTCTGAATGCGACAGCATGCCTTTTAGTTGTACGCGATCTTGAAGCTGATATTTGCGAATGGTATGTTCTACAGAGTTTCGAAGAGGCCCATCTCCTACTATTTGAAATACGAGGTTTGGCCACTGTTGGGAGAGATGGTAAAAAGCTTCTAAGGCAAAAAAGATGCCTTTTTTTTCTACCAGTCTTCCACAATACATCATTGTTATTTGTCCTTGGTTGCGGGGCCACATTCTTGTTTTAAAGGGAATGTTTTCAAGGTCTACACCAAGGTGTAAGATTTGGATTTTTTGAATTGGGCATCCAGCTGTTAGAAGTCGGTTTTTCATGTGTTTTCCCAGTACGGAAAATAAATCTCCTTCTTGAAACAGTTGTTTAAACGCACCTTGCATTCGCTTTGAAGAGAGATGGCGTGAGGCATCAATACCATAAAACGAAGTGAGAAGAGGAATTTTTAATTTCTTTTTAAGTTTAAGTGCCTGAATGCCAGTCGTGCCAAAGTGAGCATGTAATACATTGATCTTTCGTTCTTTTATTAAGTATTCAAAACAAGTAGGATAGTTTAGGTTTTTATAAAATGAACGCATAAAATGACGAAATTTTTCTGGTGTCATCTGTGTTTTAAATGCATCGACCTCTTCTTTTTTTAAAAGACAAGCACAAGGTGCGGGAAAGGCTGAAAGATTTTGTACAACATCTGTGATGACAAATGGTTTGAATTTTTGGGCATGTGCTAAATATGCGTAAATAAAAGTTTCTGTGGGTTGTAGATAATTGGATCTTAAGTGCCCGACGGTTGTGTTCATTTCTTTCCTTGTTCTTTTTCCAATCGCTCAATTTCGTTTTTTGTCCAAATATGTTCTCGCATGAGAAATATGGGATAATAGTATGCTCTAAATTGTTTCCCATATGTTCTTGTAACTGATTTGGGATGGATTCGGCGTTGAACCAGGGTTTCATTCAGATTGTATAAATTGAAATATCTGGAAGCACGCATAACAAATTCAGTATCTCCTGAGGCCGCACAATCTTGATAACCCGAAAGTTTTTGTAAAATGCTCTTTCGGAACATCAATGTGGCATGCAAGAGCACATTTTTGCCTTTCATCATTGCTTTGCGATATTGGTTGCGCGTTGGGTATTGGGGGCGTGTGCTTATTTTGGGTTGGTTATTGCCATTTTGACATAGAGATTCTCCGTTTTCGTCTATGGCCTGTTCGCTGCCGCCAAGCAAATCGATTTGGGGATGTTGGCGAAAAAAATCGACTTGGCGTTCAAATCGGTCGGGGAGACTGATATCGTCGGCATCGGCAACCGCAATGAACACACCTTTTGATATGGCCATGCCATCGTTGCGCGAGACAACACCGCTATAGCTGCATTCGGCCCGTTGGATAAGCGTGATGCGTTTGTCTTTGTATTTTTCGATGATTTTGAGTGTTTGATCTGTAGAGGCGTCGTCTACGATGATCAATTCTATGTTTGGATAGGTTTGATTTAAGACGCTGTCAATGGCTTTTTCTATAAATTGCCCATAATTATGAGTTGGCATAATTGTAGAGACCAAAGGGTTATTCATTGTGCGTCCTTTTGAGCGAGCAGCTATTTGCGTTTTTTGGATTTTTTCAAATGTTGTATTATTTTATGCGAAACTCGGGATGCTTTTTTGCCTACTTTAACTTTAATTTGTCCATTTGAGCCGATTTCTATGACAATTGTTTTTCCCTTTTGGAATCTCAATTTACGCGACTTATTTCCTTGCCGACGTTTGGAGGATTTTGGGGTACTGTAATCCTCGTAGTTTCCGTAGTCTCCGTAGTTTCCATAATCTCCGTAGTTTCCATAATCTCCGTAGTTTCCATAATCTCCGTAGTTTCCATAGTCTCCATAGTCTCCATAGTCTCCATAGTCTCCATAGTCTCCGTAGTTTCCATAGTCCCCGTAGTTTCCATAATCTCCGTAGTTTCCATAGCCATCTTCACGCTTTTTACCAAATCGGTTTTGTGACCGCCGCTTTTTACCCGCGTTGTCGCCGCTTTTTATAATTGTGACCTTGTCGCCATCAACAAAGATGGTCGTCTGGGTATTGTGTTTCGATTCTTTTTTTTTGGTTTTTCGCTTTTTTCTTTTTTTGGGAGGATTCGACATGCCAGCATGCAGCAATCTTTCCAAGAGTTTATCGACCTCTTTGTGTTTTTCTAAGTCGTTTTGGGTATCTTCGTCAGGCATCTGTTTAACCTTTCAAAATTCAGTTTTATAACAAAAATATGACTAATATGTGCCTGTGTTTTGAGAAGCAAAAGGTGTTAACGCTTTGTTTGTGATGAACAATTGATCGATTTGGATACCCGATTTTTTGGAGAACAGTTGCACGTTTACAGGCCCTTGTTTGAGCGCAAGGGTTGTGGGGCTGGATACATGGGTGAGATTGCGTAAATCCATAGGCACCCACTGCCAGTCTTTTTGCACATCAATATTCCAAGTGGCCAGTTCAAGGGGGGCATCCATTGCATTATCTTTGTAGATGCGAACGTGATAGGCACCTTTTTTTTGGTTCGGTGTTCTTACTCGTGCCCAAATGGTATATTGGTCGTCTTGAGGAAGTTCAAGGCGCCAAGTGACACTGCCCACATCACTTGAGCGTATCTGTGTGCCTGAACGTTGTCTTGTCTGGCGTGTATTGCGCAACCATACATATTGTCCCGACGAAACATTGCGATCCTCACCAAATTGCATGGGGTGCCATATACGTCCATCTTCTGCCTCCCATATGTATGGGAAGGTTGTAATCTTATGCTCATATTCCTTTAGGGCATTGTTATAATCTTGAATGAGCGGTAAATCTTCTAAAATTGGACGACCTTCACATACATCATCTACTTTGAGAAGTGCTTTGGAGGGCTCTGGGTGAATGTGCGCTGTATAGTGTCGTGCATCTTGTGATTTTATGTCTAATTCTAACCATTCACCTTCTTTGTGCTGCGCTTTAACATGCAGGTGTCGGATGCCGTTTCGGGGGCTGCTGTTTTTCGTGTAGTGCAAATCGGCGGCTTGCTCAATTTTTACAGGTTCTTGTGCAAACTTTTCACACCATTCAGCTAAACTTTCTTCGGCAATATTTGTTCCTACACGAACCCAAATGCCCATCCTTGGTGTGCTCCAAGGAGCTTTTTTTAATTTATGATCTTTTTCATCCAGTTGGTGATGCAAAACCGAAAGTTTAAGTGCTGGGATTTCTTTGGCGTTGGTTACCCGAATGATTTCTTTGGTTCGGTCAATTTTGCTTTCTGGAATTTTATATTCTTCTCGCTCTTTGTCATGGTAGAAGTTAATAGTTGCTTGCCCACCTTTTACGTTACGTGGGTCGATGATGCGTATGCCTATTACAACAGAAGTCTCCTCATGATATAGAAAGAGTGTATCTGTTGTTGCAAGGTCTTGTGAATACTGATTTTCACGATCTTCGTGATTGCATATTTCTTTTAGGGTTATGTGATTACATGTTTTTTCGCCTACTATAAATTTGATTCCCTCTTGAATGGGCATCACAAAACAGGATTCTAAATTTTTATATGGACCGGGTTCATATAACACCATGCCCAAAACATCGCTTTCATCTTGTGCTGCTGCCCAAAGAACAGGGGCATGACGTGTGGCTTTTCTATCGTAGGGCGTGTGTTGAACGCCGGGTATGAAATAACATATAGTTGGCACTAAAAGGGGAAGGGCATTCCACTCGGTTTTGGAGTTGTTGGAGGTTGTCATCTTTAGGAGGTCGACAACGAGTGGAATATAGCTCGTGCGGGGGTAATCGTAACCAGCTTGTGAGCTACTTAGTGATATGTCTCTATGAATAAAAGTTGTATTGGTTTGTGTTCTTTTTGTTCCCCAACTTTGCCGAATATTGCGAGCCGGTGTATCATCGCCTTCTAGCCAATTAGTATCTTTGTCAATACGTGAGATTGGCCCCAATATCTGATCGCTGTAGTCCCATGTCGTTTGTGCCAATGGTCCCTCATGTAGGACTTTTGTGTTCCTCTGTTTTGGGGAGATGATAAATTGTTCTTTTATTTTTTGGAATAGTTCTCTGAGTTTACTTGCTTGGCACCTCACTTTTTCGTTTGTACCATATTCTTCAAAGAGTTCTAAGCAAGACTCTTGGATGGGTGTGTAAGTGGGGCTGGTGTATTCATGGATACCCCATTCGTAGGTATAGATGCAGAATTGGTTGAATCTGAAATGCCCTTCTGTTAGCGCTTTGTCATCTTTGAAAATTTGTCCCAACTGCATCAGATTGAGTGCGTTGAGTAGGCAAATGTTGGTATGTTTTTCTGGTACGCGATGTCGTAGGCAGGCTTTTAGTGCACTGCGAAGCATTTTTCGAAGTATTTTCCAAGCGGGAAGAGATGTGGCTTGAATTTTATCGCCGAATTCTCGGTATAAGAGTGTTGCATCACGCATGCAAAACTCGACGACATTGAGATCCCTAACGTTTTGATCTTTCCACCATCGCCGAAACTGACCGCCTGGCACTTGCATTTTTTGGGCCACTTGCATAAGTATTTCTATTCTCTCCATGTTTTTATTGTTAAGATATAGATGGAGTGCGTAAGTGAAAATATCTCGCGATTTTAAACGTGCATGGGGAAGCTGTTTTGGTTCTTGAGATGCAGAGATTTTCTCCCAAACTCGTTCTTCGAGTTTGTCTCTCTTTTGAATGCGTTGTAGATATGTTTTTTGTGCCATACCTGTTTTTTGTTTCATATCTGACTCCCTCCCAATAGAGTTACTGAACGGCTGATTGTTGGGCATCGACAGTTTTTAAAGCATGATTTTTTTGCTGATATACCTATCCAAGAGTGGTGCGTTTGATGGTATTTAAATTTGTATGCGAAATCCTCGAAGACGGTCGAGGTCTTTGTCGATGTTTCGTCCTGATTTATACGTTCTGTCATATATTCTATTGATCTGATCCAAAAGCGATACAAGCAACAAATAATCGCCATTCCAGAGATCTGGCTGTACGCTTTGATATCCTTGCAGGAGGCTTTTTTTATAGATTTGCATTTGGGGTTCTGTGCTGTAGCTCAGTTGGCGAAGACATTGGGCAATGCCAATGCCTTTCACTTGCCCCAGACCTTCTTCATCTATGAAATGGACCTGAGATTCTGTGTGGATGTAATTGGCGAATGAGGAGTCTCGAAGGTCGAGACAAAACGCATACGCCACTTTTTGTCGCAATGCGTGATAAGTTTGTGTGAGTGTTTTTTGTTCAGATTTGGAAAGTATATGTCTTTGTGTCAGTTTATTTAGGCGCTGATGAAATATGGCATCGACCTCACCTGGGCTACCAGGGCAAATGTGTTTGTTGGCCATACCTTGCAGTTGGCCAATTTTAAAACAAATTTGTTTTTTTTGTTCTCCACTTTTTGATGTGTGTTTTACAAAAAATTGCCAATGTAAACACTCTCCCGATATAAGCTTGAGCAAAAGATATTGTTGGTCTCTGCCATAGAATTGGGGGAAGACATCTTTGAGGCGAAGGATGTCTTTCTCCAATTCTTTTGCCTGTCCGGGCGTTTTGCAGACTCTCAGCTTGAAGGCTACATTTTCTGTTGACCAAATTTTGAAAGCACCTCCACTTCTACCGGTCTGGAATTGTTCAATTTTGGCTATGCGCAGGGTGTTTGAAAAAGGCCTGTCTTTTAAAATCGTTTGCATTGTGGAGGGCATTGTGCATGAACCTAACGGATGCAAGTTTCATTTTTGAGTATACCATTGATATTCAAATTGGTGTATTGTTTTGATGCATCAGTTCGTGATAAAAGGTTTGAAGCTTTTTGTGGCGTATTTCGGACGTAAAGTGTTGTTCTACTTTTAGACGCGCGGCTTTTCCCAGTGTATGGCGTAATGTTTTGTCTTTGAGGAGGGTAAGTATTTGTGCTGAAAGCGCTGCCGTTTCTCTCGGACTGTTAATAAGCAAGCCATTTTGGCCGTCGTCAATCATTTCTGGAATGCCCCCTCTTCTGCTGGCGATTACTGGAATGCCTGTTGCCATCGATTCTAGCACAACTTTGGGTAATGGATCTTGGAACAGAGATGGGACTGTTGTTACGTCAGCGGCAGCAAAAAAGTAAGGCAATTCAGCTCGGTCTATGTATCCTGAAAATTGAATTGCTTTGCCTATATTTTTGGCTTGTTTGATGAGGCGGCGTGTAAATGGGTCTTGTGAGACAGCACCAAAAAATGGGCTGCCTACAATGAGGAGTTTGGCGTTGGGTTCTTTTTCTAATACCTTGGGCATTGCATCAAGAAGATAATGGATTCCTTTTTGGGCAGATGTGCGCCCCACAAACAAAATGGTTTGACCTTGGACAAGATTGTATTTTTGTCGGATTTTTTTTGTTTTAGGGTGATGCCTAAGACGGGGGTGCCAATGGTTTATATTTAGTCCATTGTGAATGACCGTTGTTTTTGAAGTTGGTATGGAGTAATGCAGTCTAAATTTTCTTTCTAAAAAATGGCTTACAAATACAAAGTGGTCTACTTTGTGCACGACGCGTTTTGGACAGACTGCATAAGTGGTGGGTTCGTTGTGAAACCAGATTGCGATTTTTTTGTGAGGGAACTGTTTTAAGATGGTCGGCGCAAACTCAAGCCGATTGTGGATTTGGATCACATCGGAATCAATTTTTGACAAGTGGTGGCTCACGCCTTTGAGATAGTGCACCATTTTTAATGCATCTTTGTCGTTCACCCCAATGAAAGACCTGTTGTTTTTTTGGGAGGGGAAATGTCTTTTTTGTGTTTTGATATTGACGTGGAAGAATTTTTTAGAGTCGTATTCTGGTGCGTTTTGAAGGGCTTTTGACCACGGCGAAATCACCGAGAAACGAGGATTCTTTAGCATTGTTGCTGTTTCGTATAATGTATGTTCGACGGCACCGCCCAATACTGGAGGAACCGGTAACTTTTCTGCATTAACCATTGTGACCGTTAAAGATTTACTCTTTTTATTTGGTGCTATTAGAGCGCGTGGATGGTTTTTTGTAAGCTGATCGTAAAAATGTTGTGTTTGTTCTACGCTGTTTTGGATAATGGTTGTTTTGGATTGGCTTTCTGGGAAATGACTTGTAAATCTACTGGCCAAAGATTGATCGGAAAATATCAGATGGTCCACGCCATTGACAATCTCGGGGAATTGTGGATTGGCATATTGGGGTTCAGTGTGTAAATAGAGTAAGATGCGTTTGTCTGGGAAATGTCTTAGCAGATAAGGGATAAACTTTACACGGTTGTGAACTTGAATGATGTCGGGATCGAGTTCTACTAATAGATCTGTTACACCATTTAGGTAAGCAAAGTAGTTTTGTGATTGGCTGTTTTGAAGTCCAGGGGGCAGCTTGTTATCGAATGATGAACGGATGTTATTTTTTTGGGCCTCGATATCGACATAATAAAATATGTTTGATAAGTTACGTTTGGTATTTTTGAGCGTCTTTGATAATGGGGATATGACTGTTGGTTTGGGTGGGGAAATAGACAGAGCGATTTCGTATATGGCAGTGTTTATCGGCCCTTTTTGAGTAGCAGAAATAGGAATTTTCTCCGAGCTGATTAACGTCATTTTCATATGCACACGTTCTTTTGATGGTGATAAGAAAAAGGAAGAGACACTGCTGCATTTAAACCAGGTTCAACTTGTTATCTCACCGGTTATATTCAAACCATTTTTAAAATGGGAAGACTGACAGAGACGCTTTTTCGTCAAATATGTTTTCTTGGATCTCAACAGAGATCGCTATTTTGCCATCTGTATAGATTGGGTTGAGTGTCATCTGTCGTTTTGGATGTGCTCTTCCAGAGAGAGATGGTCTTCATCTATTTTCTCTAACGCGAAATGTGCCGTGCTGCTTAGGAATGTGGGCATTGGTGTGACATATTATAATTAAAAATTAAAATATTGTTTTGGTGTAAAAGCAATGATAGTGCCACTTTGCTTAAAATAATAGTAATTAATTGGTTAGGGAATTCTTTTGTGTGAGAGAATCTGGAAATGTGCGAAAACTAAACATTATATGTGCGAAAAATGGATATCATGTGCGATTTTGCACATGATTAATCTTGCTTGCGCGCGTATTTGAATTTGATACTAATTAGTAGTTGTGTGAATGTTATATTGTTTGGCATTTAATCCTTATTAAGTAAGGATTTTATTATTTTAAAAGTTCATGTTTTTGTAGACGATATTTGAATTCAAGTGAGAAGAGAGTTAAATTGGTTTATTGGTTTATGCTATTTGGGGTTTAGATGGTCAAGTTTTGCCAGAAATCTTCATGAAACCCAACAAAGCCAGTTGTCTTGCTGAGCAAAAAAGGTCGTTTGATCAGTTTTCCATTTTGAGAAAGTAGATCAATGGCTTCGGTTTCGGTCATTGTGGGCAGTTTGTCTTTGATTTTGAGTTCGCGGTATTGCACACCTGAGGTGTTGAAGAGCTTGCGCAAATCGCCGTTTTGGTGTTTGAGCATTTGTTTGAGCTCGGCTTTGGTCGGTGGATTTTCAGTAATGTCAATGGCTGTGTATTGTATATTGTGGGCTTTGAGAAACTTGAGGGCTTTTCGGCAGGTGCTGCAATTGGGATATTGGTAGATTTTGAGAGACATTATCAGTTCCTTTGATAAATTAGTTGGACATTGGTATTTTAGGTTGGCAAGTTACGTTTGTTTTGGTGGTGGGTCAATTTGGATTTAGAGGTTCCTGACGCATCTTGTTAAATTGTGTTGGTGTGTAGACGAGCGGATTAGAGGATGTGAAACCTCAATTCGTTTGGGAGGCCATTCTCGTGTTTATTGGGCATTTTGGTATTGGATTGGGTTCAAAAGCTGTTTCTCCAAAGACGTCTCTTGGCACGTTGTTTCTTGCGGCTCAGTTTGTTGATTTGCTGTGGCCATTTTTCTTGATGTTGGGTTGGGAGCAGGTTGTAATTGCACCAGGAATTACAGCTGTGACGCCACTTGATTTTGTGCATTATCCAATATCTCACAGTTTGTTAATGGGTATTGTGTGGGGCACTGTCTTTGCCGTTATTTATTGGGCTGTGCGCAAATATTTCAAGGGCGCGCTGGTCTGTGGTGTTGCAGTGTTGAGCCATTGGGTTTTGGATTTTGTGACACATCGTCCAGATTTACCCTTGTTTCCTGGAAGTGAAACGTTTGTGGGATTGGGTTTGTGGTTTTCGGTGGGTGCAACGTTGGTGGTTGAGGTATTTATTTTTGGCGTTGGCGTTTGGTTTTATATTAAGTCTACGCGGGCTGTTGATCGTATGGGCTCGGTAGGGTTTTGGTCGTTGGTGGTTTTTTTGTTGTTGGTTTACATTGGTAATTTGTTTGGCGATCCACCGCCTAATCCAGAAGTTTTGGCTTGGGTTGCCCATTCGCAGTGGATTTTGATTGCGTGGGGATATTGGGTAGATCGCCATCGTGAGGTTGTGGTTCATTAATAATAGAGGGTTTTTACTTTTATGGCTTTAATGACGTTGAACAATATTGCGCTTTCTTTTGGTGATCCACCGTTGTTGGTCGATGTGACTTTGCAAATTGAACCTGGCGAACGGATTTGTTTGTTGGGGCGCAATGGCACGGGTAAGTCGACTTTGATGAAAATGATGGCGGGTGAGGTATTGCCCGATGATGGCGACGTGATTCGGCAGAAAAACACGCGTGTTGCAATGCTAGGCCAAGATGTGCCTCACGGGTTAAGCGGAACGGTGCGTGAGGTGGTTTCTGAATATGTGCCCAAAACACAAACAGGGCCACCTGTTGTGGATGTGGTGCTCACGCGAATGGGATTGGACGCAGAAGTTGAATTTCAGACACTATCCGTGGGGCTCAAGCGACGAACACTGTTGGCAAGAGCCTTGGCTGCGCAGCCCGATGTGTTGTTGCTTGATGAGCCGACGAACCATTTAGACATTGAGGCGATTACGTGGCTGGAGTCGTTTTTGTTGAAGCAGCGTAGTGCGCTGTTTTTTGTGACGCACGATCGTATGTTGACCCAACGTTTGGCCACGCGGATCTTGGAACTTGATCGGGGGGTTGTGTCGAGCTGGGCGTGTAATTATCAGATGTATTTGCAGCGTCGAGAGGCACAACTTGAAGTCGAAGAGGCCGCCCAGGTACAATTTGACCGCAAGCTG
>JBLHJX010000098.1:0-17666 GCA_047619225.1 Candidatus Latescibacterota bacterium | reverse complement strand
ACACTCCTATTCTTTTAGCTTGTTGCAAAGTTCATAACGGATATTTTAAGAGTTACATGATTTTCCGATTTTCAAACGAGATCAAACAACATGATGAAATCTACACAGCCCTATCACACAATGCAAACGCATTTTGTGCAAAATGCCAACAGCCTTATCGCTGAAAATGAACAGGTGCGTCTACAACTCTCACCCGTCAATCCCAATGTACCATTTACAAACGAAGGATTGACCGAAGAAACCGAATGCAACGTACTCATTCGCACACGCATCGATGGTGAAATCCAATGCCATATCAATGGCCAACCCACCACAGATCTCAGTTTCATCACCGATGGCAACACACAATGGGGGCGCATCAACACGGGAGACCGACCCGGCCATATCGAATTTCGCATCCAAAAAGATGGCCAAACAATCCTAAGCGCAAACCTCTCCATTCGCCCAACCAAGCTCGACTATGAAAACGACTATCAAACCATGCGCGACGATATCCAACATATCGCCCGTGCCCTTGTTTTTGCCTTACCCAAACATGCCCAAATCCACACCCAAATCACAAACGAACAAGGTTCACCTTTAGACTTTCTCCAACTCATCGAACAACAATGCACGCGCCTCATTCAAACCTTACGCATCATTCTCAAACGCCCCCATCGTCAACTCGCATCGCACACAGAAATACGACCCATTTCACTCGCCACAGGCCGCGACCCAGACGCACTCACACACATCGCACACAATACCACACATTGGACAACCCCATCCAAAACCCACAAAAAACCTTTCTCAATCCAAAACCTCACACACCTCCAAGAGACCCAACACCATCCCACCACCAACACCGCCGTCAATCGCCATCTCATATCAAATTTGCACCAACTCACACGACGCTTGCGCACCATCACCCAATATCCGAACACCGACTCTTATCGCCAAATGCACAAAAGTCTCCAACAAATAGGACATCACCGCACCTTTCACAATATCCCACCTACCCAATTCAACGACGCCATTCCCATCCACCTCGATGACCGCTACCAAACCGCCTTTACCCTCATGCAAAATCTCAACCGTGCCCTTGCCCCTTTTGAGGGCGGCCCATTCGATCTATCTTACCGCGACACACCCACTCTCTACGAATATTGGGCCTGGTTCACCGTTATCCAAACATTCCAAAATCTCGGTTTCAAACCCCAAGTAGACAAAAATCTCTTTCACCTCACCCAACGCAGCATCACCCTATCCCCCACCCAAGGCGAACCCTCCGCCATCCATCTTCAAAAAGACACAACACACATCCGCTGCCTCTACAACCTCACCTACACCACAGCATCCGGGCGATCCCTCACCCACGACCTGCGCCCAGACATCGTCATCGAAATTCAAACCCCAACCACCCGAACCGTTCATGCCTTTGATGCCAAATACCGCCGCGAAGCCCATCAAGCCTATTGGATCCCCTTACGCGAAGACATCGACAAAATGCACGCCTATCGCGATGCCGTTGGCCAAGTCATGCCCGACGATTTCCAACGCACCCTCAAAAGCGCCATCGTCCTCTTCCCTGCATCCACCAACACCGCCTACCAAACACATCCATTCTACAAAAGCCTCCCCCACGGCATCGGCGGCCTCCCCCTTCTCCCTGGGGATACAGAAACCCTAAAGACCCTATCCAATCACATCACCCAATACATTCTCCCATAAAAAAATCGGATCAATGTCATTGACCCGATTGTATATCCACTCGCATTCCGTTATATTGTCTTCTATGACCGACTCTCAACTCCTACAAGAATTCGAAGCCCTCGCCCACCGGTTGGAGATTCCCATCTCCCGCGAAGATCTCATGGGTGGCTCTGGCGGTTTGTGTACCATCCGAGGCGAAAAACGCATCATTCTCGACTACCGCCTCGACGTACCTACTCAAGTCGACATTTTAGCCCAAGCCTTCTCCCGCCTCCCCCTCGACGACGTCTTCCTAAAACCTTCCGTGCGCGAACGCATCGACGGCTTCGACGAAGCACAAGTATAACACACCAACACCCCGATAAAACAGAACCCCTCCTACACATACCTTATCATCTCCCCCACCCCCGTCATATCCTCACCCCCACTCACTGCGCCCATTAACGCCGCTCCAAATGCCGCCTCTTCCCTATGCACCGGAACCTGCATCACCATCCCAAACCGATCTTCCAAAATCGAACGCAACAAGGCATTCTTCCGAATCCCATTTCCCGCACCAATCAGCTTCGTGCGCCCGCCCACACCCATCCGATCCATCTCGCCGTACAGCTGAAAAAACTGATCCGTTAACCCCTCCAACAACGCCCGTCCCATATGCCCCGGTGAAAAATTCGATGTACCCACACCTGTCCACACACCCCGTCGATCTGGCTCCCGTCGTGTGCCTGTAAATAACGGTTCACAAAACAATCCATCCGAACCCGGCGCCACATCTGACGCCAGCCGATTCATCACCTCATACAGATCTTCATCCCCCGTCCCACCAAAAAACGTCTTTCCAACGTCCCTCAAAAAATCGCGCAACCACGCATAAGACCGCCCCCCCACCAAACCCGCACCCACCAACAAAAATCCCCCATCCACAAAAGGCCGCGCCTCCAACTCATCCGTGGGTCTTGCATCGCTCACATGTACAGACACTTGCCCGCCCGTACCCACATTCACCAACACACTGTTATCCAAATCACCCACACTACCCAAAAAACTCGCCTGATTATCGCCACAGGCCACACAAACAGGTGTTCCCACTTTCAATCCCGTCACATCCGCTACAGCCTGTGTCACTGCACCCGCCCGCATACCCGACTCACAAACTTCAGGCAATCGGTCTACAGCCAAACCCAATGCCTCTATTAAATCAACTCGCCACACCCGATCCACCCCATCAAACAACCCCGACCCCGCCGCATTTGTTGCATCCGTCACGGGTCGCATTCCCGTTAATCGCGCCACCGCATAATCGGGCACAAAAGACGCCATAACCCCATCAGACAACGCATTCTGCTGAGCCAACCAAAACAACGTTGTTCCCAAATAACCCGGATGTGGACGACACCCCCGCGCAAAAGCACCCATCTCCTCCGATACCCGACGCATCTGCCCAACATATGTCTCTTCTCCCACCCCCACATCCATCCCTCGTCGATCCTGCCACCCTACAAACGATCCGACCGACATACCATCTGATCCAACCAACAACATCCCATGCATCTGCCCCGTCACCCCAATACCATCCACAGCCCCACTCACGTCCACAGCCTGTTTCATCACCCCAAACGCCACCTGTATCATCCGCTCCCCATCCCATTCACTCCGCCCCTTCTGTTTGTCTTCAACCGACGTCACCTCCGCATCATTCACCGCAGACTGCACCGTCACCACCTCACCCCTATCCACATCCAACACCACCGCCGTAATCGTTGTCGTCCCAATATCCAATCCCAAATAACGCATGATCATATCCCCAAAAAACAAAACCCGCTCACGCGGGTGCTTATCCATAACTTAAAAAATATCGTTTCTCATGATCCATTATCCATTACACATACCAAATATTCTTCCCCAACACAGCCACCAACTCACCACTGGCCACCATCGGACGCAAATTGTGCGACCAAAAAATCGACTCTTCAGGAGCCCGCAACGTCTCCAAAACATTGCCAAAAGGATCGGTAATATCAGCCACAGGATCACCCTTTTGCAAATGATCATACAACTCGGCATGATACTCAATAAACCCACCCCGATTGGCCAATACCGAGAAAAACCCATCTATCACCACCTGGCGTTCAGGGATATGAGGCGTACCCTGAATCAACCCGTAGTGCTTCAACACGTTCTCCACCCCCGTAATTCCCTTTTGGATGCTCTTTTCATCCCACCCATGACACCCACCCAACTCAGGATCAATCGTCGGAATTCCTTCTTCTGGGGCCGAGCGCGCCAACTGCCCATCGGGGCCTTTACAATCTAATATATATCCAATACCAAAGACCCGAGCCAATTCCATACACGCCCGATGAATGCGCTTGCGCCTATCCACCCGCACACGTACTTCATCAATCATAGGGCGCACACCGCCTTGATGTAAATCAATACAATAATCGGCCTGTCGCACAGCGTGGTGAAACAACCGATAGGCAATGCGCTCACTCGACGTACCATCTTTTCGCCCCGGAAAACACCGATTCATCTTTTTGCCATCTGTTGGGCTAAGCGCCTGGTGCGCATGAAAAGCGTGAAAATTTACCATCAGTACTGCAATAATCTTCCCCTTAAGGCGTACAGGATCCAATCGCTTTAACACCTGCCGGATCACCCCAATACCATTCAACTCATCCCCATCACTAATCGCCTGCAAATAGACCGTGGGACCCGGCTCGGCACCATTGACCAAAGACACGGGCAACCGCACGGGCGACCCATCTTGCATCTCGGCCACCGTCAAATATCCGTCTACACGCTGGCCCGGTTCGGCTTTTAAATGTTCAACTTGTAAGAGTTCGCTCATATCAATCTCTAATAAACACCATCAATATCTACAGGAGCCAACCATTTGGCTCCCAATGATTAGGACTAATCATGTAAGTGATCTGTTCCCGTGTCAACAAAAAAGGAGCCGATATATAGACATATCGGCTCCTCTTAATCGGAGTGTTTAGGCAGATAAAATCACGAAGGCAAAAGTGCGAAGACGGATGTATCCCTATCTTCTTCCTTCTCCCCGCCTTATCCCTACTCGCCCTTTTCGTTCAAATTTTCAAACGGCTCAGGATTCATAAGCAAAGCATCTGCCACATCTTTCATAACATCATCACGAGAATAATATCCCGAATTGACCTGATCGCGGATACGTTTCAACTTTTCTACGCGATCCTCCAGCACTTCGCCCGGTGGCAAAGTTTTAATACGCACACTTGAATTCATAACGTCGCCCCGATATACACCTCTTCTTGGTTGTTGTTACCCGATGGTTATGCTATTAAGATCGGCACAACTAAAAATTGCTTAAGCGAAAATTCATAAAAAACAACCACTTACACAAACATAGTAGGTGTATTTAGTATATTTTGATACTATAAAGTTTCCCAAAAATGACGCACCATAACTGTGTTTTCTTTTGGTATTTACCTTTTCTATTGTTCATAACCAATTATTCCTTATCATGACCAAACGAAGCAATCTTGCATTTACTTTTTACTTTTCTTTTGGAGTTCCCATGCCCATTCCCACACGCCAAATCGGCCAAACCAACCTCTCTGTTACCGAAATCGGTTTTGGCGGTGCCCCCTTAGGCAATCTTTTCGAAAACGTTGCCGAACAACAGGCCCAAGAAACACTCCACAATGCCTGGCAAGCGGGCATTCGCTATTTCGACACCGCCCCCTTTTACGGCTACGGCCAAAGCGAACATCGCTTGGGTCATTTCCTGCGCCAACAACCCCGATCCGAATTTGCCATTTCTACCAAAGTTGGGCGCGTACTCAAAGCCACTCGCAACCTCGATACGTTCGACAAAGGCGGGTGGATCGGTGGTCTGCCGTTTGAATGCCATTTCGACTACAGCTACGACGGCATCATGCGCTCCCATGAAGACAGCCTCCAACGCCTCGGCCTCCACGCGGTTGATCTCTTGCTCATTCACGACTTAGACAATTTCTTTTTTAATGACGAACAAGTCGCAGCTCACGTCGCCCAACTCTATACCAGCGGATGGCGCGCCTTAGAGGAACTCAAATCCTCAGGTCAAATCAAAGGCGTCGGTGCAGGTTTAAATATGCTCGGCATGATCCCCCGTTTCTTAGACATGATGCCCCTCGACTTTTTCATTGTTGCCATGCCCTATACCTTGCTCGACCAAGACACTCTCGATGTCGAATTTCCCAAATGCGCCGAGCAGGGTGCCACCGTCGTCATCGGTTCCGTCTTCGCCTCCGGCATTTTGGCCACAGGCCCAATTGAAGGCGCGGGATATGCCTACGCCCCCGCCCCCGAAGCCATCTTAGAAAAAACCCGCCGCATACAAACCATCTGCCAACAATTCAACGTGCCACTGCCCGCCGCCGCCATACAATTTCCTCTCGCACACCCCCAAGTCTCCGCCATCATTCCCGGTGCACACAAACCCGAATTCATTCAATCCAACATCCAACACTATCAGTACCCCATACCAACAGATCTCTGGGCCGAACTCAAAGCCGAAAACCTCCTGCGAGAAGATGCGCCTACACCTCATTAGGAGAATTTAAAATGGCCATAGCCAACATACATAAACGCGAAATTCCCCCCACACATCCGGGTGAGATGCTTAAAGAAGATTTTCTGCCAGATTATAATCTGACAGCAACCTCATTGGCATCCGCCCTCGGAGTATCTCGTCAAACAGTCAATGAGTTATTAAGAGAAAGACGCACAGTCACACCCGTGATGGCTTTGAGATTAGCACGCTTATTTGGAAACACACCTGAATTCTGGTTAACAGCACAACAAACGAGAGACTTATGGGAATCTGAACACCAATACAGTGATGATCTCAACCGCATTCACCCACTTATACCACAACATTAAAATCTAATGACAACCCAAAAAAAGAGCCGACTCTCTCCCGAGTCGGCTCTTTTTTCTATCATTTCTCAGACGATTTACACTTCGTCATAGTCCGTCAAATTCCGAATCCAGATATTGCGATAACGCACCAAATCCCCATGATCTTGCAACTTCAAGGGTCCTTTGGGTCCGTGCACTTTGTCATAAGACGACAAATTCTTGTGTCCTGTAGGCCCCATCGCTTCTTTGCGATTGTGCAACAAAATACCATTCAAAATCACCGTCAAATAAGCCGGAGACTTTAATGTATCGCCGTCATAAATCGGTGCTTCAAAAATAATATCGTAAGATTGCCATTCACTCGGTGGACGTGTGGCATTCACCAACGGTGGAAACTGGCCATAAATCGCCCCTGTAATACCATCGGCATAGGTCGGATTGTCATAACCATCCAACACCTGCACTTCATACCCACCCATCAAGAACACGCCACTGTTGCCACGCCCTTGGCTGTTGCCCTTCACTTCTGCAGGACACGCAAACTCAAGGTGCAACTGAATGCTGCCAAAGCCTTCTTTAGTACTGATATCACCCGTCTTTGGCGATACTTCCATATACCCATTTTCAACTTTCCACTGTGCATCACCCTCACGCCCCTGCCAGCTGGACAAATCTGATCCATCAAACAGTACCACTGCATCTGACGGCGCATCGCCATACCCCTTACCCGGCGTCACCACACGTGGCGCAGACCGCTTGCTATCGTGTACCCGATACGGCTGTCCGGGCAACATCGGTGTGTCATCATACCCCACAGGGGCTTGTTTTTCTGCCATGATCTGACTTCCTTTCAAAACGGTAAAATGAATATCATCTATAGCGCACTCATAATACAAAAATACCTCATCCTGTCAAGCGGGATCACGAAAAACACGAAGAGAGGCACCACGCAACACCTCTCCAAAACCATTCAAACTACGCCAAATGAATAGCTTATACTCGCCTTCTAAAAACCACGACAGTCATACCATATCTCCAACCACCTTACCCGGGTTCATAATGCCTTTTGGATCCAGCGCATATTTTATCGCCCGCATCACATCCACCCCAGCGCCATGTTCTTGTCTGAGCGCATCCATTTTACCCAATCCAATGCCGTGCTCTCCCGTACACGTCCCGCCCATCTCCAGAGCATAAACCACCATGCGTTCGCCCAAACGCTTTGCTTCTTTTAGCTCTTCTGGCCGATTGGGGTCCAACGGAAACACCACATGAAAATTGCCATCGCCCACATGCCCAAACAAAGGGGCAATCAGCGTCGATTGCGCAAGATCTGCTTTCACCTTCAAAATACAATCTGCCAGTTTCGAAATGGGCACACACACATCCGTCACATAACCGACTGCCCCCTCACGCAGCGCCAAACACGCATAATACGCATCATAACGCGCCTGAAACAAGCGATCGCGTTCATCAATGCCCGCTGCCCACTGAAAGTCTGACCCACCATGTGCCTGAACAATTTCACCTACCCGTTGCGCCTGTTCTTCAACAGCCACCGCCGATCCTTGAAATTCAAAAAACAAGGTTGGTGTGACCGGATAGTCCAAACCGGAATAAGCATTAATCGCTTGCATCAATACTTCGTCGAGCAATTCAATCCGTGCCAACGGTATTCCTGCTTTCATCACCCGAATCACGGTTTCAACAGCAGGTGCAACATCCGAAAACCCACACACCGCCGCCGACACCGCCTCAGGCACCCGCGCCAACTTCAATGTCACCGCCACAATCACACCCAATGTGCCTTCAGAACCCACAAACAAATGCGCCAAATCATAACCCGCCGACGACTTTCTCGCTCGCCCACCCACCTGAATCACTTCCCCACTCGCAAGCACCACCAAAAGCCCCAGCACATTCTCTCGCATCGTGCCATAACAAACCGCCGCATTGCCAGACGCCCGCGTGGCCGCCATGCCACCCAACGAAGCATCGGCCCCAGGATCAACCGGGAAAAAGAGTCCCGTATTCATTTCTGCCAAATGCCGATTCAACTGCAAACGTGTCACCCCAGCCTGCACCGTCACATCCATATCGTCTTCATTAACCGAAAGAATCTTGTTCATATGACTCATATCAACACAAATGCCACCCCGCACAGCCACCACACCCCCTTCTACTGCCGTCCCTGTTCCAAATGGAATAACAGGCACACCTTGCTCTGAACAAACCCGAACAATCTCAGAAACCTCCTCAACACATTCAGGAAAAACCACCGCATCTGGCATTTGAGACGGGTGATAAGATGCATCTTTCCCATGGGCTTCCAAAACAGACCCTTCTGTACACAACCGATCCCCCAATAGGGTCTGCAAACGTGCAATAACAGTATCCATCATATTCTGCCCTTCCTCATATCTCAATCAATCTGTCAACAACAACCCATATCTGATTCAAAGTGTATAACAAAAATCACCACCCACCAAGCAAAAAAGGGCTACACGCGAGTCATACTTTCCACCTTACCCAAACAAAAAACCCCACCCATATTTCCTCACAAAACGTAATGGATGGGGTTTTGTAGTTTTGGAGAAAAGGGAATTTGATTGGGTTCCGTGATTTTTCGTGTGGATGGGCGAATGTGAGAGGTTCAGCGCCCTTCAGGGATCGGGAAACGCCCCTCATTCCTCGCAAGCTTCTTCAAAATCGCCTCACTCACATCAATGCCCGTCGCATTGGCAAAGCTCAAGCAATAGATCATTACATCGGCCAGTTCATCAGCCACTTCGGCACGTGCCTCATCGCCTTTCATCAATTCCCGTCCCTCATCAATCGTAATCCACTGAAAATGTTCCATAATCTCAGCTGCTTCAATGGCAATGCTCATCGCCAAATTCTTGGGGTTGTGAAACCCTTCCCACTTGCGTGCCGACACAAACTTCTGCACGGCCTCACGTAAATCACCAACCGTCGTTTCTCGATCTGCCATCTTGACCTCCCAAAAAAATAGCATAGAGTATTACCCTATGCTATAACTATCAATCCCAGAAACACCTACCATTTCTAAATGGCCTGACTTTCCATATACGCTCGCAATGCGGCCATCATATACACCTGATAACGTTTGCCATATCGCTCCTTAAACCAAGCCGTAACTTCCGGCTCCAGTATGGTTGCATTTTCAAAGAAATCTGCGTCCAATTCCGGTGCAACATCTGGGTCATTCCGAATCTGTTGCCTTATCTCTTCATCTGATGTTGCCAGCAATTCCTCAGATGTCTTTTCTCGTGTATTCATAATAAGCACCTCGTTCTTTTTTACTCGCCACACGTGCAGAAATAATGCGTGTTTTCAAACCTCGTATGGTATACACAACAGCAATGACAACACCGTCTTCCATTTCTCCAATGCCCATATAACGCGGCTCACCATAGTCCATACGTGTAATTCTCGCTTAACCAATAAAGTCCGGCTAAATACGACGTTGGCACGATCAAATCCAAAACCACGTTCTTGGATATTCCACCGATTTTTATTTTCGTCCCACTCAAATTCAGAGTCTGCCATCAGATAATACCGTGTTTTTATAATTCTTCCACAAAAAAATCTCAAACTATCCTAAAAATCACACAAAATACCAAATCGATTCATCTTCAATGAAATGCGCGTATCGCCCGAAGGCAACATAATGCGATCATAATAAATCACCCAAGCTTTGCCATCCACAAACCGAATACTGGGATACGACCACGTTTTTTCTGGTTCATCTTCAAGGTCATGAAATCCAAACCACGTTTTACCCTCGTCTTTAGAAAAACCAACCGTAAGAGGCGATCGATTAACAGGCATAGTATCTTCATTCCGATTGTGGTTCCACACCACCATCGTCAAATCGCTATTGGGCACCCGTGCCAAGGCCGCTGGTGATTCGGGTGAAACCAAATCGGCAACTTCTACCGCAGGTGTCCAAACATCTCCCCCATCCTCCGAGTAAGAGATATACTGCTGGTGCATTTGTGTACGCAAAAGCATCATCAATCGCCCGCCATCCAATGCCAGCACACAAGGTTCCATCAATCCACGGCCTGGGCCATCCAACACACTTTGAGATACACGCCAGGTCTCCCCATCGTCATCAGAAAGCATACAACAAGTTCGAATATCATCTGTTTTATCATCCTCACGATCCCAGGGCCAAGGTGCTGCAACAGGCACAATAATTCGCCCAGCCTCAGTGCGCACAACGCGCTGTGCAATAATGATGTGGCCGCCCGATCCTTCAGGCGTAACATACTTGGGTGCTGTCCACACAGATGCATCCAGCACATCACCCGATTCATCTGTACATACCATCATCGCAACCCACTTCTTAATCATCGTTTGATGGCATCGCACAAACACCGCAAGACGCCCATCACCCAATCGCACAAAACTCGGCATTCGCACCGCGTCTCCCGTTTCATCGGGTTCTACAATTGTAAAAAAATGCCCCCACGTCTCACCACCATCTTGCGAAATCTTTCCAACCACACGCGAAGCATCTCGGTCATGTGTACCACCAAACCACTGCGAATAGGCCAGTAAAAGACGCCCATCTTTCAACCGAATGATATCGCCGCCCATATTGCGCGGAAATTCATCGGTTGCGGGAGCCAAAATGGTCGTCTTTTGATCTACAATCTGAACATCTGAATCATTACGCTCAGGAACATTCATTGTCACCTGCCCCACTTTTTGAGTATGACTAAAGAATATAAAAACAAAAAGCGGAACATATCAGCGACAATTCAAAACAAATAACCGCTGACAAATCCCACAAATTTCCCAATAAAATAGGAGAATCGCTTTTTGTATGTAAACTGTATGGATCGCAACATGCGAAATATTTCGTGATCGCACGTTCATGATAAAGAAATTTACGTCATTTTCAACTCAAAATAACCGCCCCCCAAAACCTGCCCATTCACCTGAACCTCCACACGATGCATCCCACTATAATACTTCCGCGTGGTAATCGGTTTGATCCCATGCTTGCGATTCATCACCAAATTTTCATTTCCGCCCAACGTGCGCGTGCTCAGCTTAAACACCTTCGGGCTGGTTGAACCATTTGCCTTCACAAAATGAATAATATAATCAACCACCAACTCCTGTGACTTTTTGACTTCGCTCTCCAGTTCAAATACAAATTCCAATGCACCACCAAATTCTACAACCGACGTTTGTACCTCAAAATTCACCAACTTTACTTTTGGTATGCCAAACCCCAAAATCGCCAACGCCTGTGTATGGCCCTGTTTCACCAAAGAGCGCAAGGCATGACGAATGATCCACATCCGTTCCTTGCTCGCCCCCTTTGCCCATCGCGTCAACACATCCACAGCCAAATCAGCATTGTCCTTCGTAATGTCATTGAAATGATTCGCCACAGACCTGCGCACATATTCCGACGGATCATCCTTCAACTTCTCCAAAAGCTTCAACGTGGGTTTGGGATCATCAACAAACGACGGCAACCGCATTGCCCATGGCAACCGAGGTCGCGTACCCTCACTCACCAAACGCCGAACATCTTCATTGGGATCGACCACCCACTTTGACAACACATTCAACGCCTCTTTTTCGTACCGAATCAAAAAGGGACGAATTGCAAACTCCGACGAAGATCGCTTGGTGATTTCATACAAGGCCTGCATCGACGGCTCAAAATGAGCCAAACCGTACGCACCCACAAAATGTTCAACAGGCATCAACTGAAGTCCATAGATAAACTTCTTATCCCGATGAGGTTCTTCAGGCCCCAAAGTCTGCATCAAAATATCCAACGCCTCATCATAATCGTCCGGCAAAAACTCGCGCAACATTTCTGCTATAAGCGCCACACGTTCTTTCAATTCCAAAGGCACCATCTGATCGGACGCACGTTGGACAAAGACCTTAGATTTGAATGCAGGATAGACGTCCTTAATCAAACCCGCCAACTTTGTAACCAACTTCTTGTCAAAATAATCTTTAAATTGTTTGGGTTCGTTCATAATTCCTCACACAAAATGGCATTGGGTTTTGCAAACATATTCACCTGCGCGTCAATCACCAACAATGCAGTTGCCATAACACCCCCTAAAAAAACGTCATATATTGTGAATCATAAGTCCTACCCTGCCTGTCTATAGATATTACCACACCGAGGTTAAGCATACTGAACACTTGTTCAGTATACAAGGATTTGTTGCACGATTAGATTAAAACAGACTTTGCGCCCAATTCCTCATTCTACCCACCAACCCATCACACAAAAAGGACACAGATATTTTATGACAGATACCGTACACAAAGTCACCGCTTTCATCACACGCGATCTCAAAGATCACCGCGAGATACTCGCCTACCAACACCCCACAGCAGGCATCCAATTGCCCGCCGGAACCGTTGAATTGGGCGAAGACATCGAGGTCGCAGTCATACGCGAAGCCCAAGAAGAAACGGGCATTCAAACCTTTCATCTGCAATCACATCTTGGAGGCATAGAAAACGAACTCAACGATGGAGAATGCATCATCACAAAAACCATCCAAGCACGCCTTGAACCCAATGAAAAATCCATGCCTTATGAACGCGCTTTTGGCAGGGGTGCCACCATCCAATTCCATGAATCAACCCAAGGCTGGTCCCATGTTTCTTATAATGAATACAACCAAATCCCCAACCCACAATTCATCCTCTGGAGAATTGGCGGCTGGGTGCCCGACGATGCCATTAGCCATGACAAACCGCGTCACTTTTACCATCTCACCACACCCGAAGAAACACCCGAGCGCTGGTCACTCAAAGCGGATGGCGATCATATATACGCACCCTTCTGGACACCTCTATCACCCAAACCACAACTCACCTCACCTCAAAGCGGATGGTTAGAAGCCGTTTACAATCAACTCATTCAGGTAACCTCGTAAATGACATCGACATGCTCTTTTCTGCCCAAGCCCAACTGGGGCCGCACCGTTCTCTCAAACGATCTCCCACCAACGGACCTCATCACAGCGGCCTTTGTATTTGCTTTTGATGGCGACCGCCTGCTCATGACCCATCTCAAAGCACGCGGATGGGATTTGCCTGGTGGTCATACCGAATCCGGTGAAACACCCGAGCAAACCGCACGTCGCGAAGTCTATGAAGAAACCGGTGCACGTTTAAATCAAATCACTTGCTTCGCACATGTTCACATGCACATCAACACCCCCAACGATTATAAATACCCCCATCCAGATTCTTACATGGTCTTCTACTGGGCACACATAGACACACTCAAACCCTTTACTGAAAATGATGAATCCCGCGACCGCCAAACATTTGATCCCGAAAACGCACGCCAACTCGACTTCGTCAAAAACAATCTCTCGCTCTATTATGTCGCCTTTGAAGCTGCCGTCGACCTCACCCCAAAACCCGAAGCCCCTTGGAAACAAAAAGCACACGGCCTTGTCATCCGCCGTGGTGATGACAACCGTTTTAAACTCCTTGTCATGCAGTTTGACGGCCACCCCAATTGGCCCTACCATGTTCCTGGTGGCCGTGTTGAAGAAAACGAAGCACCCAAAGAAGCCATGTATCGCGAGCTCCATGAAGAAGCCGGCCTCGACCGCTTACAAATCCTCCGAAAACTCGGTGTCCATCGCTACTACAAATACCACATCAACGCCAATGCCGAACGCCACGACTACCTCCTACTCGCCCCGCGCAACCTCCCCAACCAGTGGGCCCACACCGTCACCGGCCAAGGCGGCGATGCCGACGACATCTTTCAATACCGCTGGATTGGCGCAGATGAAATACACCTCCTCTCCGACGAACTCAAAACTTTTGTCACGCCCGAACACATTCCCGAACTGTTTTAAGATCCCGTGTATCCCAAAAAATGCTGAAGCACTCAATTATAACATTCAGCAAAAAGCCGCTCAGTTATTGAGCGGCCAGAGCTTACTTTATTTAGTAGATGACAAAGATGTTTTTCGCAATTATCTTAATCTGGTTATCAGCACCATTAAACTTGCATATCTGTATGTTCTTAAGAACCCGTGTACCGTATCTGAAATACCACGACCTAAAGAAGAAAAAAAGACGCTATATTCAAAAACTATTGGGCCATCACCGCCCCGAAACGACCATGCGATATACACAGGTTGCAAAAACAAATGCACGCAGTGTACAGTCACCATTGGACAATATAGAAGACACACAAATGCTCTGAATCCAGCAACAGAAACCTGAACCTTTTTTACGGACATCGAAAAGTTATGTGGCATAGGAAAAACCTGAAAACCTGTTTAATCCGGGCGGGAAAACCTTGTATCACCAAAAGCTTATGCTTATTTTTCAGGACTATCGTAAATCTCCAAAATGAGTTATATTTTGACAAATCTTTTATATAACAAGCCATCGAACGCAAAACCATAATGATTGAAGAAATTAAGAATAAATTCGTAGACAATCGATTTGAATTCTCTCAACACGCTGTTGATATGAGTGTCATTCGACACATTTCAGTGTCTGAAATACGAGAGGCAGTCTCGAATGGTGATGTCATTGAAGATTATCCTCAAGATAAATACGGCCCAAGCTGTTTGATATTTGGACAAACACAATCAGGTCGTCCCATTCATATTCAATGTAGCTATCCTTCTCGCGATCCGATTAAAGTGATCACTGTTTATGAGCCAGATCCAAATCTTTGGATAGATTTCCGGAAGAGGGCAGAAAATGAAATGTGATATTTGTGGCGGACCTCTGGTTGAACAAGATGTGACCTATCGTATTGAACTGGATAGCAAACTTATCGTTGTCGAAAATGTGCCAGCAAAGATTTGCGCTCAATGTGGCGAAAGATTATTTTCTGCTGAAACTATTGAACGCCTGCAGCAGACTGTTTGGGAACAAAAAAGGCCATCGAAAATATTAGAAACACCTGTTTTTGACTTTGTAGAAGCCTAAAACAGAAAAAGGCTAATGGATCTTCTTTATTGGGATTTGTTAGCCTTTTCTGCATAAAAAACAAAACCAACTGAAGGTGCCCGCCCGATTATTCTCACTGAACAACACACGGCACCCGCGCCACACCGTTCCCATCCCAACTCAACCCGCCTTCGTTCCTCAGTCAGGTTCGTGAAGCCCAACCGTTACACAAAATGTTGTTTCTTGTATGATACGAAAAGCAGCAGGGAGCAAAAGCAGCCTCCCAACCACTCCCAATAACATAGACCTATTCAATTCTTCTATTTGGGGAACAACAGATAAAAAGAAGGAGATGTTCACATTCGGAAACCTCTTGCCGTCATGTCAGGATAGTGCCTCCAGGGCGATCTCCCGGGGGCTGTAACCAGAAAGGAAGGGTGAATAATGATCGTGAAGAAATGGATGATACTGGGGAGTCTGGTGGCCGTGCTGACCATGCCGCACGTCGCTACCGCACAGAACAATACCGCTGCACCTGAAGCCAATGGAAACCAGGCGGGCGAACGGGCGCGTCCCTCCAAACCCGAGCCGGACGTACGTGACTTTCGGTACGGTTCTCATTTCGGCAACGACTTCGACCTGTACCTCGTACCAAATCCGGGTAAACGCACGCCACTTCTGGTCTGGATTCACGGTGGCGCGTTTTTACACGGCTCCAAAGAAGGGGTCTCGTCCCGTCTCGTTCAAGCGTGTCTGGCCAACGGCATCTCGGTCGCATCCATCAACTACCGGCTGGCGCAGCAGGCGCCGTTCCCGGCCGCATTCCACGACGCCGCACGGGCGGTGCAATATCTGCGTTTCGACGCCGGCAGGTGGAACATCGACCGTGACAAGATCTGCCTTGCCGGTTCATCGGCGGGCGGCGGAATCAGCTTGTGGCTGGCCGCCACCGAGGACCGGATCGACCGTGAGAGCACCGATCTGGTCGAGCACTACTCCAGCCGACCGAACCTGATCAGCGGCTTTGACACGCAGTCCTCCTACGACCCGAACTGGATCAAGCAGTTCCTGCCGGCCAGTGCCTACCAGCAGCGCGCCTTCCTGATGCTCTACCGGGTACCCGCCAACCAGCAGACCGAGCCGTGGGCCCGCGAACGATTCAGCCAGTGTTCGGCAATCGAGCATGTCGGCCCCCACATACCGCCGACGATGCTGTTCTACAAGTATCCGGATACCTACCCTACCGACGACCTGCCCGGAGGCCACGCAGTCCATCACCCGCTGTTCGGCCTGAAATTCGCCGAGGCGTGCGCCCCGCACGGGGTGAATGTGGAGGTGGTTCGCCGAGAGGATTACGCCGACGCCAGCAATCGTGAATTCAGGAACGCGTATGTCGACAGGACGGTGGCGTTCATCCGGCGCCACTGGCCGGTGGGTGAGTAGACGCTCGTGCTTCGAAGCGAGGGAATCCAGGAACGCATTCATCCTAAAAACCCCCCGGTATTCATTCGAATAACCGGGGGGTTTTCTGTACTTGTCCCATCTCAACTGAAACCCTATCTTCCAGACATATACCATCTTCTGCTCCCAATAGCATGGAACAGGACCAATCTGCAATCCACTAGAATTGCACTCAGGAGAATTTTGCATGACAGAATCTAAAGTCGGGGCCGATACAGCCGCCAATAACTCAGCACCAGTCGTCACGGCAATGCGGGTCGTACCCGTTGCCGGACACGACAGCATGTTGCTGAACCTCAGCGGCGCTCATGGGCCCTTTTTTACGCGCAACATCGTCATTCTCGAAGACAGCGCAGGCCACACCGGCCTGGGCGAAGTGCCCGGGGGCGAAAGGATCCGCCAAACGCTTGAGGACGCCCGCGAGCTGGTCGTTGGGCAACAGATCGGCGCATTCAATAATATACTAAACCTGGTACGCCACCGCTTCGCCGACCGCGATGCCGGAGGGCGTGGCAACCAGACCTTTGACATGCGCACGACCATCCACGCGGTAACCGCGCTGGAAGCCTCCCTACTCGACCTGCTCGGTCAGTTCCTCGATGTGCCGGTGGCGGCGCTGCTTGGCGAAGGCCAGCAACGCGAAGCGGTGGAGATACTGGGATACCTGTTCTATG
>JBLHJX010000097.1:0-17739 GCA_047619225.1 Candidatus Latescibacterota bacterium | reverse complement strand
GCTTTAATTTAGACGAACATAAAGACGCGCCGTTGACCCATGAACGTGTATTTGATGCTGAAGAAATGTGGGCCAATTATGCCTATTATTTAGAGCGTGTTTTACCGGTGGCTGAAGAAGCTGGCGTTACATTGGCGTTGCATCCCGATGATCCACCGGTGGAAACCTTGGGCGGTGTGGCGCGTATCTTTCGCAATTTTGATTGCTTCAAACGCGCGATGGATACGTTTGACAGCCCAAATCATGGGTTGGATTTTTGTATGGGATGTTGGTCTGAGATGGGGCCAGATGGTGTGATACCAGCTATTCGCCATTTTGGTGAACGGGGCAAGCTCGTTTACATCCACATGCGTGATGTACAGGGGCAGGTGCCGTGTTTTAATGAGTGTTTTATTGATGAAGGTAATTTGAATGTGTTTGAAGTCGTGCGGGCACTTAAAGAGGTGAACTTTACGGGCTTTATTATTGATGATCACGTGCCGCACATGATTGGTGATACCCCTTGGGGGCATCGAGGGCGCGCCTACGCAATTGGCTATATTCGCGCATTGATTGACGTGGTGCAGAAGTTGTAGAATCTAAATGTAAGAATGATAAAGTAAAAAGCACCTGATTACAAATCAGGTGCTTTTTACTTTTTGTAGGTTCGCGTAACCTATGTGCCATGATTTAAGAATGACAATGTCCATTTGACTCTCAATATGAAATTCTGTACGTTGATGTACGGAAAGGGGTAACTATGAAAACAATGACGTTTACAGAATTCCGCCAAAATGCAACATCTTGTTTAAATATTGTCGAAGAGGGGGAGTCTATTCGGATTTTGAGACATGGGAAACCAGTGGCAGATCTTGTTCCTGTTGTAGAAGAGAAAAAGATACCTTCTTGGAAGCGAGAAATTAAACCTTTGAATTTAAAAGGTGTTTCATTAAGTCAAGCCGTTTTGAAAGATAGGGATGAATACGGCCGATGAAATATCTCTTTGATACATCAGCACTCGCTAAGCGATATTTGATTGAGGACGGAAGAGAGCAAGTGTGATATACCTCGCCTGATCTTAAAAAGAGCCCTGAAGAGTGAAGTCTTCAGGGCTCTTTTTATTTATTGGCAATTTCTATACCTCTTGGTGTTAGCGTGTATGTTCTGGCACTGCCGCGTTTTTGCCATGTGAGATACCCCATGCTGGCCAATTTGCTTAGGTCATTTTGCAAGGTGCGTTTTGATTTGCCCATGCCCTCCGATAGCGTACTGGATTGCGCGAAGAGATCGTCTACTGTACACGTATTGGCTGATTGGTGGATGAGGGTAATGAGTTCTTGCTGGCGCACGCTCAGTGTAGATGATGTTGTCATGTGCGGTGTTTGCGTGCCTAAGCTTAAGGCTTGTTCTATGTGGGCGGCTGTAAGGGTGCCGCCTTGTGCATAAATGGCCACGGCGCGTTCGATGATATGTTGCAGTTCTCTTACATTGCCAGGATAGGTATGGGCCAGCAAGCGACCTAAGGCACCGCGTGAAATTTTGGCGGGTATGGCTTGGGTGCGTGCGGCAATGGTGTGCAGGAAATGGTTTGCCAGTAGGGGAATGTCTTCGAGGCGTTCACGCAAGGGGGGGAGGTAAATGGGCAAGACGTTGAGGCGATAATAGAAATCTTCTCGAAAAGTACCTTCGGCAATAAGGTTTTCAAGATTGTGGTTTGTGGCTGCAACAATGCGCACATCTGTACTGAGCATTTGAGTGCCACCCACGCGTTCATATTCTCGGCTTTCGAGTACGCGCAGGAGTTTGATTTGTGTCGCGAGGGGAATATCTCCTGCTTCGTCTAAAAACAAAGTACCGCCATTGGCGCGTTCGAAGCGACCGGGTTTGGTTTGGTCGGCTCCGGTGAATGCGCCTTTTTCGTGGCCAAAAAGTTCGGTTTCGAGCAGGCTTTCGGAAAAGGCGGCACAATTGACGGCCACAAAGGGTTTGCTACGACGAGAACTGCTATTGTGCAACGCGCGGGCAACGAGTTCTTTGCCTGAGCCAGAGGCGCCACGAACGAGTACGGTCAAGTCGGTATCGGCTATTTGTTTTACGGTGTCGTAGACACGGCGCATTTGTGGGCTGTTGCCAATGAGGTCGTGATAACCTCCTTCGAGTTCCTGCAAGCGGGTTTCAAGTGTTTTGATGCGTTCTTGAAAGTATTCGAGGTCGCGTCGGTGCAAGGTATCGTAAATGGTTTGTACTTGGTTAAGAATGTGGTCGGGGTTTTCGGTGCGCCGAAGGTGGACATTGGGTTTCCAGGTGACAGTCCAGGTATGTTGACACGTGGTTTGAAGGGTTTGATGAATGATGTTTGATTGGCGCTCGATAGATGGGGTAATGCGCACGTCGCGCATGCGTTGTGCAAAGGTGCGCAGACCGAGTTGAATGGTGCCTTGTATTTGCAATGCTATGGTTTGGAAAAAGGGACCAATCTCTTGTGTTAGGCCCAATTGGGCCAATTGGGCAAGGGTTTGGTTTTGATTTTGGGTGTTGTATTGGAGTGAGATATCAAGGGTATGGTCGGATGTAAATTGGCTGGTGACTTGGAAAAGTTTGCAGGGGAATATCTTGTCGAGCATCATGGGGGCGAGTGCTTGTAAGAGGAGGCCGATGTTGCGGTCATTTTGATGTTGGGGCAGGGCAGATACAAGCAATTGGGTGAGACTTAAGACATCAGTTTCTGGGTTGATATACAAACCGCCCCCTTTTCGTCCTACTTCAACGGGAAAAGTGAGTGTGTTGGGCCGGTTGGCATGGTGGGTAATAAATGCATAAAAATAGAGAATGACGTGAAAATAGGTGAACCCACGGCCCTGGAGTAAGAGATCACAGGCTTCAGGGTCGGTGCGTGTGTGGAGATCTTGAACGAGTTGTTTGGCAACCTGAGGATGGTTTTCTTGGAGGGTGTGATAGATGGTTTGCGCCAGCCGTGAACTGACGGCAAACGGGTCATTGATGTCTGAGGTAAGACCTGTGTGGCGAATGGCTTGGTGCAAGTGATTTAAGTTGTTGGGCACAACAACCTCCTCGTGTTGGTCTATGGTTTGATATATAGGAAAAGGTGGTGTTCTATATTTTATGACGGTGCTCCGACAATGCAACTAAATGCTTTAATATGACAAGTCACGCAAAGTTATGCAATAATTATTTGCATGTGTGACTATGCGATGTTTTCGTGTCGCGTGTTGGCGGTGTGGGTGAATACGACATCCGGCATTCACGTTTTGATGCGGGGGCTTTGATTTGGCATCCGTCCATAGACTTTAGGGGTCTGAGACCGTTTGGGTATTTGGCCTCGCCCTCACCCCTTTAATCTTTTCCTTCACTTTTGATGGAGGGGATGTCTGGTTCACCTAGCGGGGTGAGGGTTTTTAAATGCAGGAAGAAGAGAAATGGGGATGGGAGAAGATAAAACCGATCTGTTATTTGTTTTTTTCTCCTTTCTTTTATTTTTGGTCTACCCTATTATAACTCTTGATGGTCTACTTTCCGACTTTATTGGAGGTTACATATATGGATGTGATGGAAGCCATTCGTTCGCGACGCTCAATTTTTAAGTTTAAGCCTGAGCCAGTGCCGAAGGATGTGATTGAGCGGATTTATGAAGCGGCTATTTGGGCACCCAATCATCATTTGACGGAGCCTTGGCGCTTTGTGGTGATTGGTGAAGAGACCAAAGAAATCTTGGCGCAACGTTATAGCGAGATTCAGGAGGCCAAAGCGGCTGATGGGGTCAGTGACGAGGCTCGGGTGGCGCTGAAGAAAGCGGGATATGCCAAGTTTATGTCGAAGCCTACGATTATTGCCGTGGTGTGTTTACAAGATGGTGATGAGGTAAAAAAACGGGAGGATTATGCTGCGGTGTGTTGTGCGATGCAGAACGTGGCATTGGCTGGGTGGGCTGAAGGGGTGGGAATGCAGTGGAGCACGGGACCTATTACATTGGAAGAAGCGACGTTTAAATTGTTGGGGGTTGATTTTAGGTCAGAATATATTATTGGATTCTTTTATTCAGGATATCCAGAGGAAGTGCGGGAGCCCAGGCGCAAACCGCTGGCTGAAGTTTTGAGTTGGACGGCTTAGATATCGAGGTTTTTCGAAAATTTTAAAATTTCGTTCAGTGGAAACCTTCGGATGTTGTGCTTGGGGTACTTACCGTGCAGGACCTTAACGATGGTGCTTCTGAGAGGGCTGTGGTGATTGATTCATGTTTGCAGGCCTTCGGTTATGATTTTGCAAAAAACCGCCCAGAGATTGCGCTCTGGGCGGTTTTTCGTGTGTTGTCCACTTTTCTGATGACGCATTTTATGCGGGTTCGGCTTCCAGATTTTCTTCTATCCAAACTTTGAGCGGTACATCTTCATCTTTGGGAGAAAAGAAGCCGTTGCAGTTGGTGCCATACCCTAAGAGTTGTTTGCGAATGGGGTCGCATTTGGCAAACAGGTCTGGGCGAATGGTGGTGTCGTCTTTGGTGCGAATCCAACGATAGCCGTAGCCATAAAAGAGGCCTTTGCGCACAATGGGTGAGTGGTTGGGGCTGCGTGCATGAAAGAGCCGACGGTCGAAGAAGACGGCATCGCCTCGGTTGGCACAAACGGGAATAGCCCCATCGGGCAAGCCATCTTGTGGTTTTTCTAAGGTTTCTTTGAGATGACTTCCGGGCACAATGTAGAAGTTTCCGCAGCCCGTCTCTGAGACATCGCTGAGCCAGTAGGCCACTTTGAGAGAGATGCGTGGGCGTGGTGATGAGATTTCGATGTCGGCATTGACTCGCCCACTGTCTTGGTGAAAACCAAGGGGATATTTCATGGGTTCACCAGTGGGTTTTTCTTGTGGCGTGACACCGAGGTGTGAGTGGTAAAGGTAAATGTTCCAGCCCATAATGCCCCATACCTTGGGAAAAACCTTGGGGTTGTCGAGCAGATCTATGCAGGCTTGGTGTTGGCCCACAAAGTTGGGGAAGAAGAGATTGCCATCTTCCGATAGGCCTTTATATTTCTCCTCGGCCCATGTGGTATCAACGATTTGTTCGAGCAGGTCAAGGTGATCTGCTTCTACGGCGTTGCGTACAATGAGGTAGCCTTCTTCATCAAATTGCCGGCGTTCTTCTTCGGTGAGAAGATGGTCTAATGCGACTGCGTCCATTGTGCCTCCTGCTTGACAATTGGTGGTTTTTTCAATAGGTTAGGTGCTCTTATAGGTGACTGCGTCAATGTAGTTGTGCGTGGTGACCCTTGTCAACAGAAAATATAAATGGTTAAGTAGTTGCGCACGCTTGCGTGGACGATAATGGAACTCTTTACATATTTTGTACTCTATCAATTACCTTATGTAGCAATCCCTTTTTATATGGTGATGCTGGGTGTTCGCATTTGGGTATGGCTTCGGTTCTATAACCCTGCATTGAAATTGCTTCCAGGTGCTCGGGGTTCCGTATTTCAGATTTGGAGACGACAATATCGCCCAACCATCCATTTGTTTCCTGGGCGTCCACGCACCAAGGGTTTGGAGTGGGTGCGCTTGGTAAAAGGGTTTTTGTTTTTTACAGGGCTTTGGAAACGTGACAAGGTGCTTTGGGTGGGGTCTTGGTTGTTGCACTTTGGATTGGCATTGTATGTTCTTGGACATGCGCGGCTTATTCTACCTCTTGGATTGCAAATTGATCATGTGTTGATATTTGTGACAACGGTAGGCTGCTGGTTGATGACTGTGTCTGGGGTCTATTTGCTGTTTCGACGCGTGCTTGTGCAGCGGGTGAGAGAGATTACCGATTTTCGCGATTATTTGTCGGATCTAATTTTGCTCGCATTTTCTTTTACCGCACTTATGGTCGCGCTTGATGGGGGTGTGTCGGGTGATGAGGCCGTTGCATATCTCATTGGTTTCTTCACCTTCTCCCAGGTGGGTGTTGATGCAGGCGCTTGGTGGGTGTGGCATATGCTGGCATTACAGGCATTGTTGTTGGTGATGCCATTTTCCCATTTGTTGCATTTTGGGGGCATATTTTTGAGCCGTCAATTTTTGGGCACGTCTGATTCTTTTGCGGGTGAGTTTGGGGAGAAAATCCCTTCTAAATCCCAATAGGGTTACGGTTAGGACTTGGAAGTTTCTTATGGCTGAAGAACAAAATCGTGAAAAGAAATATATTCCACCAGGTATGGTGGGCACGTATATGCGGCGGATTGGAGAGTCGGATCCGTTTGTGCGCGAGATTCAAGATGAACCATCGGCATTGCGGTTGTATATGGATACGTGTACCAAGTGTGGAATATGTGCACAGGAATGCCCAGTTTATTATGGTCAACCCGATAAGCGAATGCACCCAGTGGAACGCTCTCGGCAGGTGATTCGTTTATATAAAAAATACACCACGTTTTGGGGGCGGTTTTGGAGCACTATTTTTGATACGCCCGATTTTGAAGATGACGATGCCGAACTGTTTGGCGAGCGTATGTATGAATGTTTGACGTGTCGGCGGTGTGCGGCTTTTTGCCCTGTGGGCATCGATCATTCGGTCGTTTCCCGTGTGGGAAGGTCGTTGGTTGATTTGATGGGGTTGACGCCTCCAGCATTGGCACAAGGCACCAAAAATTCATTTGAAACGGGTAATTTGGAAGGGGCCTCAACCGAGGCATTCTTAGACGCGATTGGGTTTATTCAAGAAGAATTGAAAGAAGAAACAGGTGTGGATATTCCCATCCCTTTGGATAAAGAAGGGGCCGAGGTTTTCTTTTTACCACCGTCGGGTGATGTGTTGGTCTATGCCGAAAATTTAATGGGTATGGCCAAGGTGTTTTATGCCGCAGGTATCGATTGGACGATGAGCTCGCGGGCCTATGATGGCTCGAATTTTGGGTTTACCACGGGCAACAATTTTTCGATGAAGTATGAAAACAAACATTACGTGAATGCGTGTGAGACGTTGGGCGCTAAGGTGATGGTGATGGGGGAGTGTGGCCATGCGTATCGGGTGATGAAATTTATGGCGAGTGAAGGGCGTTGGTGGGGCGAGTTGTCGTTTGAGATTACGAGTGGGTTTGAGTATACGGCACAGTTGATTCGTGAGGGGCGGTTGACCTTGGACCCGAGTAAAAATGCCGAAGCTGTGACCTATCATGATTCATGTCAGTTTGCGGCAGGGTGTGGCATTGTAAGTGAACCGCGTGAAATTTTGAAAGCAGCTTGTGCCGATTTTCGTGAGATGCCTGAGGGCGGTTATACGCAGTGGTGCTGTGGGGGAGGCGGGGGTTTGTCGGCTTTGCGATCTGTGCGTGAGTTTCGGATGCATATTTCCGGAAAGAAAAAGGCTGAGCAAATGCGTGAGACGGATGCGAAGATTGTGTCTACCTCGTGTTTGCAGTGTCGAACGCAGTTGAAAGAGATTGCGCGGTATCATAAGATGCCGCTGAAGATTACGGGTGTGCATGAGTTGGTGAATAATGCGATTGTCATTTAGGTGCCATATTAAGGCAAAAAATAGGCTGATTTATGAGTGATTTTATTTATTTGGACAATGCTGCAACGACGTTTCCGAAGCCGTCGGGTATTTTGGAAAGTGCGTTGGAATTTTATCAGAAGTATGGGGTAAATCCGGGGCGCAGTGGTACTGATTTGGCCCAAGAGGCTGAGGCTATGGTGGCTGAGGCGCGTAAGTCTTTTGCGTCGTTTTTTGGGGCAACTGGCAGTCCAGATCGGTTGGTGTTTACGCAAAATGCATCCGATTCTCTGAATATTGCGATTCAGGGTGTGTTAAAGGCCGGCGACCATGTGATTACGACATGTTTGGATCACAATTCTGTGTTGCGGCCCATTTATCATCTGGCCAAATATGATGGTGTTGAAGCGACCTATGTACCTTTCGATGGTGCGGGTTATATAGACCCCAATGCGATTGCCCAAGCCATTCGGCCCAATACAAAGCTCGTGGTCATGAGTCACGCGTCGAATGTATTGGGTACTGTGCAACCTGTTGCTGAAGTGGGTGCAATTTGTCAGGCACGGGGTGTGATCTTATGTGTGGACGTGGCACAGACAGCGGGGATGTTGCCCATTGACATGGAAGATATGCAGGCCGATATCTTGTGTTTTACGGGACATAAATCCTTGATGGGACCTACGGGCATTGGTGGGATGTATGTGCGTGAGGGCGTGGATGTGGCACCGTTGCGATATGGTGGCACGGGGGTGCGTTCGGAATATCCCGATCATTTGGACGAATATCCGTGGCGTTTGGAATGTGGCACGGGGAATTTGTTGGGCATTGCAGGTTTGTTGAATGGGCAGAAGTGGATTGCGCGTGAGGGTTTGGGCAATATTCATGCGCGAGAAAAAGCATTGCTCCAACAGTTGGTGAATGGCTTGCGTGAAGTGGATGGGGTGATTTTATACTGTGCCGATAATTTGAAAGACCATGTGCCTGTGCTGTCGTTGAATGTGGCGGGAATGACGGCAAATAATGTGGGTACGTTGTTGGATGTGAAGTTCAATGTGGCCACGCGAACAGGGCTTCAGTGCGCACCTAAGGTACATGAATTGTTGAGCACAAAAGATCTAAAGGGCACTGTGCGTATTTCACTGGGGCCGTTTAATACGGAAGCGCATATTGAAACGGTGATTGAAGGGTTGGCTGATATTGCGTCTCGGCATGGGAAGGGGTAGGGGAATGGCAAAATCTGATACTTTGTTATTGGGAGGTTAAGTTGGCGTTGAAGACTGTGACTTTGGGCGGGAAAGAGATTGAGGTGGATGAGGATGGGTTTATTCAGACGCCCGAACTGTGGGACGAAGCGGTGGCACTTGATTTGGCCAAGCAAGATGGCATTGCCGAGATGACCGATGACCATTGGGAAGTGGTGAACTATATTCGAAATTATTGGCTGAAGTTTGACATTGCGCCGCTGATTCGTCGGTTGTGCAAAGAGACAAATAAAGATATTGATATGATTTACGATTTGTTTCCCAATGGGCCTGCCGATGGCGCGTGTAAAATTGCGGGGTTATCGACACCGACTGGGTGTACTTAGAATGAGGATATAAAATGGCAAAAGAAATCATATTTCTTGTAGAAGAATCTTTGGATGGCGGGTATGAAGCGAAAGCACTCGGCGAATCGGTTTTTACAGAAGCTGATACCATTGAAGCATTACGTGAATCGGTAATGGATGCCGTTCGGTGTCATTTTGATGAAGTTGATTGCCCAAAAGTTGTACGTCTCCATTTTGTCAAAGAAGAGGTGATGGCGCTGTGAAAATGCCACGCGATGTCAATGGTGATCAGATGGTTAAGTTGCTGGGAGAGTTAGAATATCAAGTGACTCGGCAGACAGGATCCCACATTCGTTTAACACGTGAGGCCGAACACACGCATCACCTTACAATCCCAAAAGTCATTGGCCGGGCTTGGTGGAAAGCCTTGGATGCCGTAGGTTTGCCACAGTTGCGGATCGAAGTCGATTTCTCTTGGTTGGGCGCTTGAACCGAGCCGTGTTAGCGGATAGAGAAAGTAGATTGATGCAAGTCAATGTATGAGTTGTGTTACATTTTAATAAAAAGGGCGATCTCATAAAGAGATTGCCCTTTTATTTTTTGATGGATAGGGTTTCGAATTATTTACCCGTGCGTGCTTGAATGTCAGACATATCTTCAACGACGGTGAGCAGACCTGAGTGGTCGAGTTCACCTCGGCCTTTGACCATTGCGGTCTTAAAGAGTTCAAAGACTTCACTGGTGACGGGTAGGGGCACGCCAAAGTCATTGCTTGTTTTTTGCACAATGTTGAGGTCTTTGTAGTGGAGACGAATGCGAAAGCCAGGGTCAAAGTCACCATTGACCATGCGTTCGCCACGGTTTTCGAGCACGCCACAGCGAGCGAGGCCGCCGCTTAAGACTTGCACGATTTTGAGTGGGTCTACGCCTGCTTTGGCACCGAGGGTGAGTGCTTCGGAAACCCCTGCGATGGTGACAGCGACCAGTATTTGGTTACATGCTTTGACCGTTTGGCCTGAACTAAGTGGGCCGCAAAGAATGGCACTTTTGCCCATAACGTCGAAGAGGGGTTTGACGGTGTTGAAGGTGTCTTCATCTCCGCCGACCATAATGGATAAGGCTGCATTCTGGGCACCGACGTCGCCACCGCTCACGGGCGCATCGAGGCTTTTTACGCCTTTGGCGGCCAATGCTTCGCCTATGGCTGTGGTCACGCTGGGCGCGATGGTGCTCATGTCTACGAAGATCAAGCCGTCGTGCGCTCCTTCGACGATGCCATTTTCTCCAAGGGCGACCAACTCGACATCGGGTGAGTCGGGTAACATGGTGATCACAATGTCGCTGCTCTGGGCAACTTCCTTGGGCGAATGGGCAGCATTTGCACCTTTGGCAACCAGCTCATCAACGGCGGCTTGGCTGCGATTGTGTACGGTGAGTTCATATCCGGCATTGATCAGGTGACCGGCCATGGGTTTGCCCATAATGCCGAGGCCGATAAATCCAATTTTGGGTTTTGCCATGAATTGCTCCTTAGAGTGTGGACGATTGATTGGTTAGAGATTGATTTTGAAAGTGTGCCACCAATCAAAAATTACATATGGTCGATGAAAAGCGGTTGTGTGGATGGGGGGATAATGTTGGCGGTTTCGGCACGTTGATACAAGTCTGTAATGGCAGCTTCACCATCGGTCATGTAATCGAGTGTGTAGTCGTTCACATAGAGGTCGATGTGTTGTTGCATCACGTGATGGTCCATCTCTTGTGCGTGTTGGCGGATATAGTCTTTAACCGCGTTGGGATTGTTGTGTGCAAATTCGACACTGGCGCGAAGAGAGTGATCGATTTTTTGAATGGTTTCGATACCGAGGTCTCGACGGGCGAGAATGCCCCCCAATGGAATGGGGTGCCCGGTTTCCGATTCCCACCATTCACCCAGATCGATGACTTTGTGGAGGCCGTAATCGGGGTAAGTAAAGCGCGATTCATGGATGATGAGCCCGGCATCAACCTCGCCACTTTGGGTGGCAGACATAATTTCGTGGAAGGGCAAAACGACAAGGTTTTTAATGTTGGAGTTGAACAGGCGTAAGAGCAGGGCCGCCGTGGTGAGTTTGCCGGGAATGGCGATTTTTTTATCGGCTAAATCTTCAGAGGATAAGGGTTCGCGTGCAATCACTAAGGGGCCGCAGCCACGACCCAGTGCACCGCCTGCGTGCAAGAGACAATAACGATTCCGCAAATGACCAAGTGCGTGGAATGAAATTTTGGTCATATCCAATTGATCATTTGTGGCCATTGTATTGAGGGTTTCAATGTCTTCGAGCACTTCTTTAAACTGGGGCGCACCTTCTATTTTGTTGTGAACCAGCCCATAAAAAATGTAGGTGTCGTTTGGGCAGGGTGAATAACCGAGCGAGATGGGAGACATAGGACCTCGGGGAGAAGTGAGTAGTGATAAGTAAAAAACAATGTTGCTGTGTTGCTGTAAAGTCTGTTGGCAAGGTTCTCAGGCTTATGTTTGATGATGCTTTTTTACTTTTACCTTTGTGCTTTTGCCTTTAACTTAGGGCTTGAATGAGTTTTGAGGTTGCTGTCTGTGCGCGTTCAAGTGCCAGTGGGATATTCCAGGATTCTTTATTGCGGTCTTCAACTTGGTTGCTGATGGCACGTAGTTCGATAAATGGGATGTTGTATTGCAGGCAAATCTGTGCGGCGGCTACGCCTTCCATGTTTTCGCAAATGGCGTTGAATCGGTGGCTGAGTGTATTGCCTACGTCCGTGCGACCACTGCATTGTTGTACTGTGACAAAGGGGCCTGTAGACACGCTTTCTTGCACACGTTGAAGCGCTTGTTTTGCTTCAGAGACCAGATTTGTATCCAGTGGATAGGTGTTGAAGTAGTCGCGGTCTGTCTTGAGCACCGGAATACCAATTTCATCGGCAGGATGCCAGCCTTGTGGTGTGATCACACCGAGTTCGGCATAGTTTTCTTCGGTGGCCAGTACCAAGTCGCCAATGTTGAGATTGGCCTGTAGATATGCGCCGCCAATGCCTGTTTGAATGACGAGTTCAGGGTTGATTTGTTGGAGTGCAACAGTGAGTGCGTGGGCCGTGTTGACAAGCCCAATGCCTCCTTCAATGAGGATCACGGGACGGTTGCCCAAAATGCCACGTGTCCAGGTGTTGTGGGCAATCTCTTGTTGGGCTGGGTGTGTGAGTTGATCCCGTAGTGTTTGTTGCTCGAAGGCCGTGGCGGTGAGAATGAGAATGGGCATGAATACAGTGTGGGTTCGGGGTGAGCTGTGCCAAGTGAATAGTGAAAGATAGTATAACCATTAAAAAAGAAAAATTAAAATTAATAAAAGAGCGTGGCTGTTTCTTTGACGCATTCTATTTTTGTTTCTTAAGAGGTGTATTTTGGGTGTGGATGATTTTCGACTTTGTGGTGGGCAAGTGGTTTTCCCAAATGGTGAGGTGGGGTTTGGTGATGTTGCCGTTGTGGGTGGCAAGCTTGTGGATGTTGGGGCAGTAGCGGACCTTCGAATCATTGATGTGACAGGTTTGATTGTTGCGCCCGGGTATATTGATATTCATGTGAATGGGGGTATAGGACATACTTTTGAAGATGCCGATGCGGATGGGTTAGATCAGATTTTGGAAATGTATGCACAGCACGGTACGACATCGTTATTGGGGGCGATGAATACTGCGCCGAGAGAAAAACGTATGGACAGTTTGGCGCGGGTAAAAAAATGGGCCGATGCCAAAACCCGATCCGTTAATTTTCTTGGGGTGTATTTGGAAGGGCCTTATTACAACCCCGAGCAACGGGGTGCGCATCAGGCTGATTGGATGCGCGACCCTGATCCTGATGAATATGGAATTTGGTTGGACAGATTTGGCGATTTAATTCGTGTGATTTCATTGGCGCCCGAGCGTGAGGGTGCATTGACATTTATTCGCGAGTTGGATCGGGTTGGGATTGTACCGGCTGTCGGGCATTCAATGGCCACTGGGTCCGTGATGCGTGAAGCCATTAATGCGGGTGTGCGTTTGGTGACCCATATTTATAATGCACAATCGACTTTTTTAAGGTCAGACGAGGGCAAGCATTTGGGTGTGGCCGAAATGGGTTTGATGTGTGATGAATTGACGGTTGAGATTATTCCCGATGGGTTTCATTTAACGCCTGAGATGCTGGCGTTTATTTTGAAGGTGAAACCGACGGAATTGATTTGTGCAACGACCGACGCGATGCACGCGACAGGATTGGGCCCTGGCAAATACGAAATGATGGGGCAAACGGTGTGGGTAGATGGAAATGAGGCATTTCGTGAAGATCGCAACCGCCACGCAGGTAGTATTTTGACAATGGAGAAAGCGGTTCAGAATTTGGTTGGAACGGGGGCATCGATGGGAGATGCGATTCGAATGGCAACAGAGGTACCCGCCCGAACGATTGGTGTAGATGATCACAAGGGCAAGCTGTTGAAGGGGTATGACGCTGATTTAGTTTTGTTGGATGATCATTTGAACGTGGTGGCAACCCTTTGTGGTGGCGAGGTTGTCTATGACAAAGCGGGTTGTTTGTCCTAATAAAAACAGATGTGTGTCTAAACAAAGAAACCCTGCCATTGATTTGGCAGGGTTTCTTTGTTTGTGATGATCTCGCTTTTGGGACGGTCGCTTACGCGATATATTCCGACCATATATAGACGTTGATCTCTTCGGCTCGGCTGTTTTGTATTGTCGTAGAAAGGAGAAATAACCCGATTAAAATGAGGGTTCTCATCACGCATCTTTCCTTTGCAGGTAGAGATCCAATGGGTCTTAGCGTTAAGATTTAAGGGCGTCTATTTTTGCAAGAACTTGATGCAAACTGGGCGTGGTACGTCTACTTCTGTACCTGTTTTTTCGAGCGTGCCATTTTCTTTGTTGATACGAAAGGTAACAATGTTGTTGGTGTCTTGATTGGCGGCGAGCAAGAAATTACCGGTTGGATCAATTGCGAAGTTGCGCGGGTTTTTACCACCAGTGGATTCTTGACCGACAGATGTGAGTGTGCCGTCGTCACTTACGGCGTAAATGGCAATGCTGTCGTGCCCTCGGTTGGAGCCATAAACGAATTTGCCGTCAGGCGAGACGTGAATGTCTGCGGTGTGGCTTCTTTCTGTGAAGCCACTGGGCAGGGTCGTAATGCTTTGTGTTTCGATGAGTGCGCCCGTTGTCGCGTCGTAATTGTATGCGTTGACGGTGTTTCCAATTTCGTTGATGAGATAGGCATATTTGCAATTGGGGTGTAGGTCAAAGTGGCGTGGGCCTTGGCCGGGCGCAACGGTGATGGTTTGTGCAAGGGTGAGCTTGCCGGTTTCAAGATTGAGTTCATAGGCCAGCACGTTGTCCATTCCCAAGTCGGCGACGTAAGCAAATCGGTTTTGTGCGTCGAGGTTAATGGAGTGTGCGTGGGGTTCTTTTTGGCGGCGCTCGTTCACACTGGAGCCATCGTGTTGAATAAAGTCCGAAGCTTCTTGCAAGGAACCGTCTTCATTGATTGGAAGCACACAGACACTGCCGCCGCCGTAATTGGCAACCAGGGCATATTTTCCCGTGGCGTCAATGCAGAGGTGACACGGGCCTGGACCTTTGACCGATTGTTGGTTGAGGGCTGTGAGTTCACCCGAGTCTGCAATGGCAAAGGCACTGATACCGCCCGCTTTTTCGCCGTTTATTTCGCTGATTTCATTGATGGCGTAGAGATATTTTCCTGACGGGTGGATTGCCAAGAAAGAGGGGTTGTCGCTTTCAGCTGATCCGACGGCAGAAAGTTCACCCGTTTCGGTGTTGTAATTGTAAACGTAAATGCCTACACTGCCGTCTCGTGTGTAGGTGCCAACGAAGGCGAGTGTGTTGCTCATTGGAAACTCCTGGGGAAAGTAAAAAGTAAAAAGTAAAAAGGTAAAAGAAGGAAAAGGTTGTTCTCTTCTTCCTGCGTCTCTACGAGTTACCTAAAATATCCACAACCCGATCCCCAAAGTCACTGGTTGAGAGAATGTTTTTTGGGTCGGTGTTTTTGTTGGCCAATTCAGCGGTGACAAACCCTTGGTTGAGAATATCAAACATTGCATTCCACACGGCGTCCGATTCGTCTTGCAAGCCCAAGCATTTGTCGAGCAAGAAGGCAATGCTGCCAATCATTGAATAGGGGTTGGCTTTGTTTTGCCCTGCAATGTCGGGCGCAGAACCGTGGGCGGGTTCCACGTAGCCTTTTTCGGGGCCAATACAGGCCGAGGGCATTAAACCGAGCGAACCGAGTAGGCCACCGGCTTGATCGGTGAGAATGTCACCTTGCATATTTTCAAGGAGCATCACGCCGTTAAATTGCGTGGGATTGATGACGAGTTGGAAGGCGGCATTATCAACAATCACGGAAGCGTATTCCACGTCGTCGTATTCTTTGGCAACGTCTTCGACAATCGCGTTCCAAAAGCGCGAGGTGGCCAAGACGTTGGCTTTGTGCACGTTGGTCATTAAGGCTTTGCGTTTGCGTGCTTCGTCAAAGGCGACTTTGGCAATGTTGCGTACCTGTTCTTCGGTGTAAATGCAGTCGTCGCTGGCATATTTCATGTTTGTGGCACTGCCTTCGACTTTGTTGCCAAAGTAAATACCGCCCACGAGTTCGCGAATCATTAAAATGTCGATCCCTTCCCCAATGACACTGTCGCGAAGAGGGGAGAAGGACGCGAGGCCTTTGGGCAGGCGCACGGGGCGGTAATTGGCGTAGGTGTTGAAGCGTTTGCGCAAGGGGAGAATGGCACCGAGCTCGGGGCGTGATTCTTGTGGGATTTTGTTCGTTTCTTCAAGTGATAAACCGACAGGGCCTTTGATAATAGCGTCGGCGTTGTCACAGATTTCTTTTGTTTTGTCGGGGAAGGGGCTGCCTTCGCTAAAATAAGAAGCGGCACCAAAGGGCGCTGGCATGAGTACAAACTCGTGGTCAAATTTCTTTTCAATGGTGCGCAACACCTTAATACCTTCGCGCATAATTTCTGGGCCAATGCCGTCGCCTTCAAGTACCGCGAGCGTTTTTTTCATTCAAAATCCTTTCAAATAATGAAGCACAATCCAATTGCTCTCAATTTGTTGTGTTGAGCAAAGAACTTCGTATCACCCGTGCCGTTGCAACGAGGGGATTTACCCCCTCGCGAATTTTACGTCAATAATAGGGTGAATATTACAATGAATAGACAGTGAAGTCAATTGTTCCCAGTTTGGTGTCCGGGTTTTCCATTTCATATTGTATTCGAAAATTTCAATAAAAAATGTTTATAGAGAATGCTTTTTCAGTTTTTTGAATATAAATCGATTATAATAAGAAATTTTTATAGTACACTACTATTTAATACTATAAATAATTGTGAAAATTGATTTTCGATTCCTTTAAGTCACCTTGTTTTCGTTATTGAGTTTAGGGCGGTTTGTAAGCATGGTAAAGGGGTGCAGTTCACATGGGAAGATGGAGCGGGTCATTCACTAAGGAGTGTAACAATGCATCAGTTGGCAATTTTATCGGCAGCACATGGACATACGCGTGGTTATTTGAAAGCGATCAAAGAGCGGGAAGATTTGGCACCAGCAATTATTTGGGATGATATGGAAGAGCGAGGGCAGCGCTTTGTAGAAGAGTATGGGGGAACCTATTCGAGTGATTTGGATGCGGTGTTAAATCGAGACGATGTGGAAGGGTTTATTATTTGTTCGGAGAATACACGGCACCTGCCTTTGTTGCGTGCGGCGATTCCCGTGGGCAAGCCCATTTTTTGTGAGAAACCTATTGCAACAACAACTGAGACAACAGAGGCATTGGCCTTGATGCGCGAACATGGCACCGTTGTGCATATGGGATATTTCCAGCCCTTTACAGCGGGTTTGCAGGGTGTGATCAATCATGTAAATTCCGGGGCGCTGGGGCAGATCACACACGCGCGGTTTCGCAATGCACATGCCGCAGCATTAGAAGAACGGTTCAGTACGCCCGATCGAATTTGGTTTTCAAACCCTGAGTTAGCTGGTGGGGGTGCGTTTATGGATATGGGAACCCATGCGGTGCATATGCTCAGGACATTGCTTGGGCCCGTGAAGGAAGTGTTTACGCCTATCTCTTATTGATCTATGGGAATTTATGATATGAACCAAACAAGCTTGTTTTATCCTGGTGACCTTGTTCAGAAGGCGCGAGAAAATATCGCGCAATATGCCTGGGCAAAAGAGACTCACTGTCAGATCGTCTCGGATGCTCAGCCTTGGATGCAATTTTCAGATGATGACCTTTGGGCTTTGATGTTTGGCAACACGCTCAAACGTTCTTGGATGGTGTGGTCAAATGGGCATTGTCCGGCCTGCCAAACGGATGTGCCGATGTATAACTGGGAGATTGATGCCTTGAATCGCCCGTGGAAAGTGCGTTGCCCACATTGTGCAGGGGATTTTCCGAAAAATGACTTTCAGGCGTACTACCGATCTGGACTTGATGCACAAAGTGTTTTTGATGCCGAGTTAGCGGATCGATCTTTGTTGTTCAATGCCGAACATCCCGGTCCAAATCATCCAGAGCATCTCTTTGGTGTCGATGATGGAGAAGGTTTTCGAACCGATGGCCACATCTGGCGGTTTGTGGGCACCTACTTAATATATGGTCAGTGGAAGCAGGTTGTGCAGGGCGGCATTTGTAAGT
>JBLHJX010000096.1:0-17873 GCA_047619225.1 Candidatus Latescibacterota bacterium | reverse complement strand
ACCCCATGTACCATCTTCCGCCGTAACTTTAACTCCAAATCCGGGCCACTGTTTGGCACCATAAAGCTGGCGCCGCGATTTAAAACGCGGAAACTTAGACATCGGGTTGGCCACCTCAATCTCCGTAGGCCACGCTTTTCGATATCCCTTTGTTTTAGGCGCAAGCGCGGTTGACGATGCCAGTGTGGTCCCAGAACCAGAGGAGACACGGGTTGCACCAGGACGTTCAATGCGAACAACTTCCACAGATTTGATTTTCATAAAGACAGTTCCAAGTTTAAAAGGATAACTATTTGGTCTCACGCGCACATGCGCAACCTTAATGAACCAAGCAAGTAACTTTAGCGAAGACACGACAGGGAGTTGGGCGTCTTCACGTGAGATTCGAATGGAAGTATCTCACCTTATTCAGGCCCGACATCTGTCGCGACCAAAGGCCCACCACCATCTTCCAACAGAGAGGGCCGGTCAACGCAACCAACCGTTTTGCGCTTGCCACGTGAACGTCCTAAAACATCGGTCGTTATGTCTGGGTAATCTCCCTGAGCCTTTCTAATGAGACGGTTTGATTTTACTGGCACAACAACCCCATTACTCAAATGGGTCATGTCGAGTTGCTCAATTTTTATACCCTCTCGATCAGGCATACCCAAATCACCGTCCGTGATATTCCCCTCCCACGTCCAACCAACAGGCTCGTCGTCTTTCACGAGTTTTACCGTTTTCAAGTCTCCACCCAACGCACCAGGTCTGGCCAATATAAATGCGTTATTTGCGATCACACAATCTTTGGGCGCGGTGCCATTGGGATGCTTGGAGTGATTTTGTCCAATAACCAATGCGGGACTGCACCCTGCAAAAGTATTAAAAGCAATAAGGGCGCGTTCTGTCCTCACATAGAGACTGTCGGGCGTGCCATCCATCATCGCAACACCATATGCACTCAGTGATCGAAAGATGTTATTCACCACAACCTGATCTTCACCCTGCAAACGCACACCGCCAGCATGGGCTTCGTTATCACCCAGAAAAAAACTGTCAGAAACCGTGTTGCCATCGCCGTGCCGAAGAACCAACCCACCGCGACAATCTCGAAAAGTATTTCTGCGAAGCATATTGTTGTTGGATTTTACAGAGATAACTTCTGCTTCACCGTTGCAGCGTTCAAAGAGATTGTCTTCAATCACAGTACCACACGCACCCGGTTTTGGGTCAAAGGGATTGCCCTCTGTAATCAGTTGAAGCGTTTCGTAACCGTTGTTCGTTTTGCCTTTGGGGATATCGACAAAATGATTGTGATGAATGTGATGATTCTCCCCCGCATTGCGAACAACAATCTGCATCATTTGGCAACCACGTGGTTCTATAAGGTTGTTGGTTTTGTTCTGAAACCGGCACCGGTCAATTTCAATTTGCTGGCTCCCGGGCAAGATACGTATCCACTTACCCACCTGAACATCATTCATCACACAACGACTCACACGACATCCCGTTCCCAGAATCTCTACGTTGCCTTGTTTGGCAAAGTGAAAACCCACAAGATGTATGTAATCGCCGTGAACCGAGATGGGCCCCTGGATAACAGCTTTGCCTATGTTTTTTGCCCGAATAATAATGGGCTGCTCTGCCGACCCACTTGTCATGATATGGCACGTATCGCCGTCATAGACACCTTCGGGCATAACAATTGTGTCGCCGGGTTGTGCTTCAGATACTCTTGCTGCAAGTTCAGATAGTGAGGTCATTCAGTATTCCTCTTTATAAGATTTCCAAAACCATGCGTTCCTGGAGCCATTCACCATGCTCAGTTTCGTGTGTTACACTGACGAAGTAGGTACCCGCTTTTTCAAAGCGGTAGGTTGTGACTGCATAACCGTCCAATGCATGCTTGTTGGCATTGCCATCTGAATGCACTGTAACAGGATCAGAGCCATCTCCAAAGTCCCAGACTTCACCGCCTTCCTGTCCCGCCGTTTGAAACGAACGAACGTTGAAGGTTATTTCCTGATCGGCATGCAAATTCTGCGTAGGATAGTAGGTCGCATGAATACCCGGAGCCTTATAGGTGGGGTCATTATTTTTTACAATAAGCACCGTAGTGCGCCCCCAAGATACCTGTCCGTCGGCATCGGTGACAGAAAAGAGTTCGCTGTACATGCCGGGTCGATCATAAGTGCATTCTACGCGTGCGCTTTCAACGGTGCTGCCATCGGTGAGGCACCAGCGATAGGATGCAATATGTGAAGCCCCTTTAATGCTCCAACTGCGCGTGGCGTCGAGCGTGACTGTTTGTCCTACCGCAGCATACAAGTGAGGGCCACCCACCGCCTGTAGTGTGATGCCATATTCTTTTTGATACGCTTCCCAAAGCAAGGCATACGCATCAATTTCACCCCGTTCACCCGAAGGCTGTTTGCCAGTAATACCAAAGTGGAGGTGTGACCAACCACCACTGCCCCCTTCTTTGCCGAGCACACCCATGCGTTGGCCTTGTTTAATAGAGGTGCCAACGATGATGGCCTCGTCAATAGATGCAAAATGACTGTAGCGATAGTACCAACCCCGCGCGTCCAACACGTAGACGACATCGTAACGACCTGGTACTTCTCCCTCGTTTAACACCGTGTCACCAGAAGACACAATGAGACCATCCGTTGCCGCGAAGATTTCGACCAAACCTTCGCATCCCCCCATATCAAAACCCGCATGATAATAGATACCAGCCTGCGGATCGGCGGGTTCACCATTGACATAACATGGATCACTGCACGCTTGAAATTTATCGGAAAACCAACGCCGTTTTGCCGGATAGATCAGACTGCCTTCTGCCGTGAGAGGACTATCGGCTGGCCACACGCGAAACCGAGCATCTTTTTGAAGCTGCCACCAATCGTTGGTCGCACGTATAGAAAAACCTGCCGTAACAGGACAATCGATCTGCACAGTGCCAATTTGTACGGGCAAATGATAAAATGCCACAGGTAAGGTAATAGATTCTCCATTAAGTTCAATATCCACGCTGGCTTGGCGAATGGCCTGGCGGGCGGAGTCACGGCTTTCGCGAACAGCCAACAGTTTGAGAGTGGCCGTACTGCCGTCGTGCAAAATGATGGTTTGCGTTTCATCAATAGACAAATCGACGATACGCATCAGCGGCGTGATGGGGTCCATATCCATTCTTTCATATAGTGAGGATCAAACAGAACAAGCGCGATTTCACTTGCGCAAAGAGACCTCTGAAGCGTATTGTGATAAATGTCGTGCTCGCTGAGACCGACCATGCCTGTGACAATATCTGATATCGAGTTCGATATAAATCTGGACATCGTTCAAAAATGACGGTTTCGGGGTTGCGGGGAGCCCCAAAGGGGCTTTGTTGATGTAGCAAGGGGATTCATCCCCTTGTGCCGTTCTCATCGTTCAACGTAAAAATGGAGGCATTATGATCGCTGTCTTAGTACACCACTGGGCAAAAAAAGAACAGATCAATGCAGCTCGAGAACTTTTAAATCGCAACGGATTGGCCCAAAGCAAAGCTCCCGGGTTTATCCGCCGTGAAACACTCTATTCTCTAACCGACGAAACAAAGATCACCACATTGGTCACCTGGGAAAACAATGAAATCTACGATGCCTGGCGTGCAAGCCCCAAACGTGAAGCCGTCATGGCTGGGGCAGGCGTCTTGTGGGGGAAAGCGACTGAGTCAGAACGATTCGAGGTTGCGGGTTAGAGCATTACCACAAATGGCCATTGAATTACCTCTTTACCCTTCGTGTCCTCACGAAGGAAACAAATAGACGAACCATGCTCTGCCGCCCATAGTTGTTAGCCGTTCTAATTCTTCTATGTCAACGCTCGAAGCTTTGAGACCAAATCGTCACCCAAAACTTCCGAACCAGCCGAAGCATTCATCGCGGCCTGTTCAGCAGACTTCGCCCCCGGAATCACCACAGACACCGCAGGATGAGAAATCACATAACGCAGCGCCATCTGCACCATCTCTTGACCCGGTGCTGCAAATTCCTTCAACTTCTCCACCCGATCAATATCCGCCTCGTACTTTGTCTGTGCATTCGCATCTGCATGCCAGGCCGCCCGAATGCTATCCGTAAACTTCGTCGACTTATCGTATCGACCAGACAACAATCCCTTAGCCAAAGGTCCCCGCACCATCACACCAATATTGTTCGCTTGGCAATAAGGCAAAAATCCATCTTCCGCATTCCGATTCATCAACGAATAATCCACCTGCACCACACTACACGTTCCCATTTCATTAAACCGTTTCAACACATCCAAGTTATTCGTCGAAATCCCATATGCACGAATGCGCCCCTCTTTGAGCAAAATCTCAAACCCCTCAATATAAACAGAAGGATCTTCAATCTCGCCTTCATGGCACAACATCACATCGATCCAATCGGTCTGCAACCGGTGAAGGGATGCATGTACACACACCCGAATCGTATCGGGAAACTCGCGTGGAATCGTCCGACCAATGCGTCGCCCCCAGTTGCCCGTCTTACTCACCACCGTCACCCGATGCCGAATACCCGACAGCGCAATACCAAGCCGTTCCTCAGACGTCCCACCCGGAATCCCATAGTTCTCCGCCGTATCAAAAAGCGTGACCCCGCTGTCAAAAGCACTTCGAATCGTACCAAATGAAGTCGCATCATCAATGTCACCCCACTGATTCCCAATGTTCCAAGTCCCCAACCCCACTGCCGTAATATCAATACCCGTTTTCCCAAATGTTCTATGCAGCATGTGTGACCTCCTCAAGGTGATTGCATTCTCTAAGGGTTCATCCAGAAATTATTTTTCCATTTTCAGACCACAGACCACGAAAAGCCACGTTTTTTCTGTGGTCCATCGTCCACCGTCCATCGTCCATCGTCCATCGTCCATCGTCCACCGTCCACCGCCATCACTGTCCCTCCTGAGCTGCGGCCTTCCCCACATCCTGCAACTTCTGAGACACCTCCGACATCGCCTTCAATTTCGGCTGCTGTTTTAAAAGCGTCTTCTCCAGTTCCAAATTGGCTTTCTCGGCATCTTCATTGGTCTTCGCCAATTGTGTTTCCAACGTTTCAATATACTGCATCGCACCCGCCTTGTCCGCAACCTCGCCCCCAACCTGCTCCGTCACCCCACCACTGAGGCCCAAACCAAATTGCTTCTTCCGAATCGCTTCCGGCAAGGGCCCATCGTCCCCCGACACCCCGCTCACAATTTTTTTCGTCTTCTCAATCTCCTCCCGGAGCTTGGCCCTCATATCCCGATGAAACCGCACCATCGTCCCCAGCGATTCCAAACCTGCATTTTCCTCTGCATACGCCTCTTTCATCACATACTTCGCCAACGACGGCACATCCGCCTCCATCCCACTTCCCGCAACACTTTCGATAAACTGCACCCAAAGTCCCTGTGTACGCGCATCCATAGCCCCACCCTGTCGAAGTGCGCCCGCAATCCGCTTCAGAGAATTAAGCTGCGCGCGCATCAGCACCATCTCCACCTTTTGCACCTCTTCTGGCGTCATCACAAACGGCAAATCCGCTGCTCCTGAAGCGCCCCCTTGAAACCCACCCGATCCCTGCCCACCAGATGCTTGCCCTGCAGATTGAACCATCTTCTTCTGAACCTGCGCCTGCAAGTGCGGCGGCAACAATCCTAAAAAGGTGTCAATATCCCGCTTCATATCCATCATCTTATCCATCGCCGCTTTATCTGCAGAAGACCCGGGCTTCATCATCAACAGATCGATCTCCCCTTTCAACTTCAAAATCTTATCCATCACAGCTTGTTCCGTTGAAGAAACCTGAGCAACCGCAAGGGCAGGAATCCCCAGCGCAATCACACAGATCACCACAGACAAAAATCGGTTAAATTGAAAAACACGCATCATGTGCTCCCTTCGTTAAAAACCTCTATCTCAATTCTCTGAAACTTTCCCTAATATTGGCACTCAAAATCCAAGTCAAGCAGTCTCTCAATCCACATTTGCAATCGCACCTCCCAGATACGCCCTCACATGAAACATAGCATGTTAGCACATGGCTCAGGCAGATACAAGCACTATTGCACACTGTGGGTGCTCTCAAGTGGTTCTAAACGGTTTACCAGAGATCATCGGCAGGATGGATGTGTCTAAGCGGAGGAAAGAGATCTGCGAGCAGCGTGTCAATTTGCTCGGTATAGTGCGGTGCAACAGAAAGCAAGTTTTCGAGGTAAGCATCACGTGGGTGCAGGGCACCGGCAAGCAGCCGGCAAAGCGTGGATGTGTCGGTCTGGATTTCGATATCGGCCGTATTATCCGTACTAACCGTAATTGGGTCATCTATGTGCAGAACAGCATGATGGTCGGGCGTCGTGAATTTGAGTGCGCCCGTCCAAGAAGATTTGGCGAGGCGGTTCTGGAACAGAGCGGACAATTGATGCAGGAGTTTGGGCAAGTCGATGATGTGGAGCATGAAAACACGAGATTCCTGGAACGTGTAACCGTTACCGGTGAGGAAACTTTGCATAAAAGGATCTTGCGGAGAGGCCCAAATATGACAGTTGGGGCGATCGTGCGTGAGATGGTGTTTTTCGAGGTGGTTAAGAAGCGTCTGCGCAATAGCGGCTCGCCCCCGATCTGGAACGGTCCAAATTTCGGAGCAAACACCGACCCATTTGCGAAAGAGGCCTGTCCATCCGAGAACGTGACCATCGGCTTCTGCCACCTGAAAAGCGTTGGGCTCCTCAGTGAGATATTGGGCACGGAGTTCTCGCCAAGATTTTGAGGTACGTGCACGGTATCCAAAATAAGTGAGGTGCTGAGATTCAAAATGTCTGAGAAACGTGTGTTCATCCCCTTCGCAATAGGGACGCAAAATAATGTCGCTTACGTCAGCTGATTGAATGGGGTGGCGCGTTTTGATGTAACGACCGGGACGGAAGATGAGCGTATAACCAGCCCGAGCGTAGAGACGCCGAGCGTTGTTGCCAAGATTGGTCGTGAGGCCCGAACAGGCGTAGCCATTTTCGACGGCAAAGGTTTCGGCAGCCGCCATCATTTTACCAGCAATGCCCAGACCTCGATAAGCTTCGTCGGTACCAACGCCACCGATTCCGGCCATAGGAATGTACGTGCCATTGGCCCAGTGGAAGTCAATATCCTGAACAGAAACTTTGCCAATTGGCATATCGCTGTCGAAGGCTCGAACAGTATTGTTTTGGGTTTTGTAGGTGAGATTCATATTCTGTCATCCCATTCTTTCAGCATTTTGGCAGCATGCTTGTTGTCGCAGTTCCATTCCAAAAATATCCTGTAACTTTCGACGACCAGCTCTTTGTTCTTATGCCATTTAGGAAATCGCTTTCTGCAATATACCACTCTGTTTTTGGCGCTGTCAACTTACGATTGGCCGCATTTTTTTAAGCGTTGACCTCAGAGTGTATTCTAATGTTTTTTATTTACAATTTCGATTTAAAACTTTAATTTCATGTATCACACCAATGGCGCACGCCTTATCATCACACACATTGCTTGTATATTTGTCTCAGACAATCTGGCAATACACTTAAGAAAGAGGTCCCCATGCGTATTCTCACCCTTTTATCTTTATCCTGCTTCTTATTAATGGGTTCTATCAGCGCGGAGGAAAAAGCCCATTGGGACTATACGGGAGCCGGAGAACCCAATGTGTGGGGCACACTGTCGCCCAAGTTCGAGCGGTGCTCCAAAGGTCAAAATCAATCCCCTATCAATCTGGCCCATTTTATCGACGCCGACCTGCAGCCCATTACATTTGAATATGCCACACAAACAACCGAATTCCTGAACAACGGCCACACCGTTCAAGCCAACTACGCTGCCGGAAGCACCATCACCTTTGAGGGCAAAAGTTTTGAACTCAAACAGTTCCATTTTCATGCATCAAGCGAACATCAAATTAAAGGACAGTCTTTTCCTTTAGAAGCACACCTCGTACATGCAGATAGTGAAGGCAACTTAGCAGTGGTTGGCATTGTGTTTAAAATGGGTGAAGAAAATAAAACACTGGATCAACTGTCACAGAAAATGCCACACAAAGCAGGCGACACACACGCACTCACGAGCATCAATGCCGAATCCTTGTTGCCCGATAACAAAAGTTATTATCGCTACAATGGCTCACTCACAACACCCCCATGTACCGAAGGCGTACGCTGGATTGTTATGCAAAACGCCATAACCGCCTCAAAGAACCAAATCGATACATTTGCCAAAGTCATGCACCACCAAAACAACCGCCCCATACAACCAGTCAATGCCCGTCCCGTTTTGCACTAAATGACACAGGCAACAATCACAAAATCCCGCAAGACAATCATCTTGCGGGATTTTTTTATTCTTAGGAACCGATCCCAGTGCCTGTTGTCACTTGTTTATTTTTCTTTGTAAACCACCGGCACCCGCACTGTAAACGTGCTGCCCTTTCCCACCTGACTCTCCACACCAACCGACCCACCCAACAACTCCGCAAACTGCTTCGTAATCGACAACCCCAACCCCGTGCCTTTGTGCTCGCGATCAGATCCTTTCACTTGGCGATATTCGTCGAAGATCGTCAACAACTCATCTTGTGGAATGCCCTTGCCCGTATCGGACACACAGAGCTCAAGTTGTCCTTCTTCCTGTTTGGCCTTCACCGTCACACTTCCCGAATCCGTGAATTTAATGGCGTTGGAGAGCAGGTTGATCAGCATCTGCCGGATCCGTCCCTGATCTGTGTTGGCCTGTTCGATGCCATCTGCCACATCTTGTTCCAGCTTCACATTTGACTTTTCTTCCAATAGGGGACTCACTGTGGCACAGCAGTAGGTGACCAGAGCTTTCATATCAAAGGGTTCGGGGTTTACATCCATTTGTCCTTCTTCGATCTTGGAGAGATCCAAAATATCGTTGATCATCGCCAACAGATGATCAGAAGCCTGTGTTACTTTCTCCAGGTTTTCTCGGTTTCGATCCGATAAATCTTTTTCTCGTCTGAGCACAAGGCTTGTAAAGCCTTTGATGGCATTCATCGGGGTGCGCAACTCATGAGACATGGAGGCCAAAAAGGCGGACTTTCGCTCGGTCTGTAGCTGGATTTTCCTGTTGGCCTGGAACAGTTCTTTATTTGCATCGGACATCGCAGCATTGGCTTCCTGCAACCGCCGATCTCTGCGGATCACACGGCTCGTCTGCCAGCCGACCAGACCTATGGCCAACACCAAAGCCGACACCAACCCAATCCGCTCGTAGGGTAAGTGAACGGTCAGTGCCACAGTTGCTGGAACTTCTGAGTAGACGTGATCTCTATCTACCGCCTGCACCTGGAAGGTATAATCGCCTACAGGAAGGTGGTCGTATTCGACACGGGTGTTATGCGTGTTGTGCCAACCCTGATCAAATCCCTGCAAACGATATCGGTAGACCATCGCCTCAGTGCGGGTCTTGAAACTCGTGCCGTGAAACTCAAACGTCGTGAGCGCCACGGTGGATGGAAAGGCAATCTCAGACACGCCTTCATAGCGTTGGTCGGTAAGGACGGCATCAATGAATACAGGTGGAGGAGAGGGGGCTGGCTGGCGATAGCGCGTTACACCACCCTCAGTGCTGAACCAGAGCGATCCCTCGCGATCCTGAATAATCGAACTTACACTATTGCCAGATCAGAACGAAGTGCCGTGTCAGCCTTTGTAAATTCGGCAATCGTTTTGAAAGCAAACACACGAACAAAAACCGAATCCACAGCCGTCGGTCCACCTTGTGAGGATGCCACCAGGCCGTGTCGATTTAGAATGGGCACAACATGCTGCTCATATGCTGCTTCAAATTCCATGATACGTTCGGACGGCACCCAGAAAGACAGTCGGGCAAGCGTCGACTCAGAAGGTTCAACCGCCCAACTCGAAATATTCGTCAAGAGCAAAACAGAGAGGAAAGTTATGTATTTAGTCATCGTGTGAACCTCTGGTATGAAGATTGCGAGAAGGACTATGAGTATCTCTATTAGTGGGTAGAATTGAACGTTGTATTCATTTTTTGTATTTTGACGTGAACATGATAGACACTTCATTCCAGGGATCTGGGGCGATGAACCATGATCGGGAAGGGCATTCCCAGATCGACGAAGAACCAACAACAGCATTCCTTGTCATTGTATTTTATACAAAATTCAGTATATTATAACATGGAAGAAAAACCACTTACATGGCTTGGTTCTTCGCTTGCCAACCTGCGGTCGTTCCCCGCAACAGCTCGGAGTCAGGCAGGTCACGAATTGTATCAGGCACAGCAGGGGCTTACGCCTTCTGATTGGCGAGTGATGCCCAGTGTTGGTGCAGGTGTTGTCGAGATACGGATTCACACAGGGCAAGAGCACCGGGTCTTTTATGTGGCGAAGTTCGAGGAAGCGGTCTATGTTCTTCACGCCTTTGAGAAGAAAACGCAAAAGACGCCCAAGCGCGACATCGAACTGGCGCGAACACGGTATGCAGAACTGATAAGACAGCGATAGACACCCACAAAGAATAGGAGTCAACATGGAGATCACGCCCTCAAGTGGAAATGTATTTCTGGATCTGGGGTTCTCACCCGAAGAGGCAGAGAATATGAAGATCCGATCCTCGCTCATAATCAGCATTCGAAAGGTCATTGAGACCCGAGGTCTCAAGCAGAGCGAGGCCGCCGAGTTGTTTGGTGTCACACAGCCACGTATCAGCGATCTCGTCCGCGGCAAGGTCGCGCTGTTTAGCATTGATGCACTGGTCAATATGCTTGGGCATGCAGGACTTCACGTGGAACTTTCAGTGCAGCCAAAAGAACACCAGGTAGCCTGAAGTAATTTTTTAATGAAACCATTTCTTAGCCTTCTGTGTAAACGACCGGCACGCGTACCGTAAATGTCGAACCCTTCCCCACCGCACTCTCCACACCAATCGACCCTCTCAACAACTCAGCAAACTTCTTCGTAATCAACAGCCCCAACCCCGTTCCTTTGTGTTCTTTGTCCGGTCCCTTTACCTGACGGTATTCATCAAAGATCGTCAACAACTCATCCTGTGGAATCCCCTTCCCTGTATCAGACACAGAAAGCACAAGTTGCCCATCCTCTTGTTTCGCCTTCACCGTCACACGCCCCGAGTCGGTAAACTTAATCGCGTTGCTGGCCAGATTAATCAGCATCTGCCTCAACCGCGCTTCATCGGTGTGCGCTTCGCCGATGCTTTCATCAACTTCCGCACTCAGTATCACACCCTCCCGAACGAGTGGACTCACCGTTGAAACGCAATAATCTATCAAGTGACCCACGTCAAATTTTGACAGCAACTGACAATAAAATTGTCTTCCAAGAAGGTTACGCAAATCTATAGGAGAATAAAAGGTGTTTTTGGGATCATGCCAGGTAGGAGGTGGCCCAATAACAAGGCGTAGGAAGCCTTGTTGACTCGAATAAATAAATTGGGTAAGATAGCCTTACGGAAGAAAATGATCACACGTTATTGAGAAAGGCAGGCCCACCATGAATCAACCTCCAGAAACCTCTATCCAGGTGCTTGAAAAGGATCTCCATCTCTTTGTCTCACAAGCGGCACAAAAAGTTGGATTACCACAGGAAAAAGCAGAGCTCCTTGCAAAACTGCTTGTTACCAATGATTTAAGGGGCGTGTTTAGCCACGGCACACAGCAAATTGCAACGTATGCGAGGCTGATGCGGGATGGCACACTAAACGCCAATCCCAATATACAAATCCTGAACGAAACCCCAGTCAGTATCTCGATGGATGGTGACGGTGGCCTGGGTTATTTTCCGGCCTATGAAGGCACCCTAAAGGCCATTGAAAAAGCCAAAGCAGGCGGCGTGGGTCTCATGTCGTCTCGAAACCACGGACACTTCGGCGCAGCAGGCATCTATTCCCGGCTGACTGTGGGGCACGATCTGCTCACCTTTGTCACCTCAGGTGCGCAGTTAAACCTATCTGACGGAAAACCGATTTACAATGCCGGAGGGGGATCTCCGATGTCGTTCAGCAGCCCAGGCAGCGAAGAAGATCCTCTGATACTCGACTTTGGGGCGATGCACGATCTGTATGCAAGTGCGCCACATCGAGAAGAACTTGCACGGCTGGCACCCGGAATGGTTTTCAGATCCATCGGATTGGGAGCCATTTGTCAAACATGGGGCGGGTTTTTAGCGGGTGTACCTTTGGAAGAAAAAAGAGCGATAAAGGAATATTCTGGCGCAAATCAAGGCGCGTTTGTCATGACCTTTCGCATCGACCTGTTTGCAGATCCCAACGTGTTTAAACAGGAAATGGATGCCTATGTCCGACAAGTCAGAACCATGGCACCCTTGGATGGCTTTGAGCAATCTCACCTGCCTGGAGGTCCCGAAGCAGAACGAGAACGAGCCTATCGTGAAGCCGGTATTCCTGTAGGATCACGACACCAGGAAAGGTTGGAAGATCTGGCAAAGGAACTGGGTCTGGAAGTCCCTTGGCGATAAATTTCCGTTGCCAAAAGAAAACCCATAGAATCGATCCAAGGGTTTTTGGAACAACGATTGGAAATCTCAACAACCCTAAGCCGCAAAAAGTTGACTGCCACCATCTACACGTAAAATCTGGCCACTGACAAAAGTAGCCAATGGTGAAACAAAAAACTGAACCGCTGCAGCAATTTCATCGGGATATGCATACCGCAACAAAGTGGGTTGATCCATAGCCTCTAAAAGTTCTGCACTGGCCTGGCGAGTGGCCAAAAACCGCGCACTGGTCGATCCACCCGGCGCAACCATATTCACCGTGATATTGTGCGCGCGAAGCTCAGAGGCCAAACACCGCGTATAATTGGCCTGAGCCGCTTTGGCCGATGCATAAATAACCCCGTCTGACCGGCCAACAAACCCAGCTACCGATCCAATATTCACAATCCGCCCACTGCCTCGGGCAATCATCCCGGGCACCACTTCTCGACAACAATCAACGGTTGTAATAAAATTGCGATCCACCACCGACTTCACATCTTCCGCCGAAATATTTACGGCACTGTTGGGCTCTGGTTTGCCCCCTGCGGCAGCAATATCTCCCCCCGCATTGTTCACCAGTATATCAATGGGCCCCAAGTCCTTTTCAATTTGAGCCACTGCCGCTTTCACCTGTTCGGGGTCCGAAACATCCGCAAACACCGTCGTCACCGGATTGCCCAACGCAGCCATCTCTTGGGCCACATGCCGGGTTGAGGGCGCTTCGCCAAACTCAGCCGCCGTTTGATCAGACCGACTGTGCACCACAATAGACGCACCACACCGAGCCAACCGCTCTGCAATGGCCCGCCCCAAACCGCGAGCCGAAGCCGTCACCCACACAACTTTGCCACGCAACAATTCAGAATCAATTCCGTCCATTAAAATCTCCTTTACCAAAGTGAAAAAACATTGACACGTAAATATATTTCATATTTCAAAAAACTCGCGATCAAAAAATGACTGGCCATTATTAAAGGGTTGGATGCACGGTGAAGGTTATGACCGCGCGGCCCTGAATTGTCGGGAGAAGAACACCACAGCATTGTCGCTCTATGACAATGTAGGCTATACAATAACAGACACTTCATCGGCATATATCAAGGATTTTGGGGACGGTGATGAGATGATATAGGAGATCAAACGGCCTGATTTTGTGAAAATAATCACATTTTTCGTCCATAAAATGTGAAAATAATCACATTTTACCGCTGTTCATCTTGACATGGTGATCGTTTCGCCTCATATTTTAGATCTATGAAACGAGACCTCTACAAAGATCTACTGGACTGGAAAGCGTCGCTCAGACGAAAGCCTTTGCTCCTGCAAGGCGCGCGGCAGACTGGGAAAACCTATCTTCTCAAAGCATTTGGGCACAATGAATATGCCCGCCTCTTCTATTTCAATTTTGAAGAAGATCCCGGACTGGACCGGTTCTTCGAACGTGACTTAAATCCGACACGTATTCTGTCTGAGCTGTCAATTTACAGCAGGCAAGATATTAACCCGGCATCGGATCTGGTCGTCTTTGACGAAATCCAGGTGTCCAATCGTGCGCTCAATGCGCTCAAATATTTCCAAGAAAAAACACCAGATTATCATATTGCGGTTGCCGGATCAATGTTGGGTGTCAAGCTTTCCACCCCAGGATCTTTCCCGGTCGGCAAGGTCAATTTTCTCAAGCTGTATCCGCTGACTTTTCTTGAATTTCTGGACGCTGCTGGTGAATCGAGATACCGGCAAGTATTAGAAGAAATAGAGGTGTTCTCGCCCCTGCCAGGTCCCTTCCATGATGATCTTGTTGCGTTACTACGAACATACTATTTTATAGGCGGCATGCCCGAAGCGGTGCATCATTTTGTTAGATCTGCAAACCATCAAGAGGTTCGAGATATACAGCAGGAGATCATCAACTCTTATGTGCTCGATTTTGTAAAGCATGCCCCCACAGTCGATATGCCCAAGCTCTCTCTGATCTGGGATTCCATTCCCGGACATCTGGCCAGAGAAAACAAAAAATTTGTTTTCTCTGCCGTCAGAACAGGTGCACGAGCAAGAGAATATGAAAGCGCCTTAAGCTGGCTGGAAGATACTGGCCTTATTTATCGTGTCAGTGCTGTCGAAAACAGTAAACATCCACTCACATACTATGCAGATCGAAGCATTTTTAAAATATATATGTTAGATGTTGGGCTGTTAGGCGCAATGGCGAAAGTGCCAGTGGATATACTGGCGCAAGGTGCCCGTTTGTTTAATGAATATGAAGGTGCGTTTGTAGAGAATTATGTGGCACAACAGCTCATTGCGGCAGGTCAGGAGAAATTGTTCTACTGGCGTAGCAAAGGTGGCAAAGCGGAATTGGATTTCCTGTGTGAAATAGGAGAGGGTATTGTTCCATTAGAAGTCAAAGCTGGTGTAAACCTCCGTAGCAAAAGCTTGGCATCATATGAGGATCAGTTTGCCCCCTCATGCTTGGCCCGAACCACCCTATTAAACCTCAAACAAGATGGAAAGATCTGCAATCTGCCCCTTTATGCCGTTTCGTTGCTCTCAAGCCTGATAGCAAATACAACAGATCACCAATAACTAAAAAAAGACCTTGAGATTTCCATGATCTCTCCTGATGCCCTATATTTTTTTATTCGATATAGAGCAGGGGGTGATCGAGGCGAGGTGCCTCGCCGAGGTGCAACACAAAACCTTGGAGTGCGGGAAACCGCATAGGGTTCGAGCCCCTCTCCCTCTGCCAAAAAAATTAAAGGGCTTACGGAATATACCGTAAGCCCTTTTCAATTAAAATGTAGTATCGGTTTATCTGTCTTATGATTCCAAGTGCTTCATTTTCTTCTTTTTATGGTGGCTTCCAAAAATGATTCCACGTCAGCTTGCACAATACCCAAAACATCTCTTAGTTCCCATACAAGCTTTTGCATTTTAGACCACTCCAAGACAAATGTATAGGCATGCCTGGAAACATGACGAAAACCAAGATATGGCTGAAGGCGCTCTACAGTTGCCTGAGATATCACGGGGGTTCGGGATTCTGTCTTATGCCCCATTTGTAGCAAAAGATCTTTGTGCCAAGCCTCTCCAACAGGCACTTGCCCATCAATTCGTTTGGCTATTGTCTGAAAAATATTTTCTACACCATTATAGAATGATTGCAATACAGCACCAAGTGCCGTGTATTCAACCAGATTCGGCTCCTTGATACGGGATGCCTCAATAAGTTCATGATATTCTGAGAGCAAACGCTCAAGCTGTTGTAACTCACGCCTCACTTGGGCTTGAACCCTATCATCCAACATAAATCAAAGTCTCTTCGGCTTCAAGAAAAGAGGTCAGATCCTTATCTGTATCCAAATCTGTGAGATGTGCTGATCGCGTTAATTCTAAAAGCAGTTTGCCTTGCAGGTTGTAAAATTCACTTGCCGGACAACCTCTTACCCCAAAGTCAATATCAGAGAGGTCCGTAACACGACCTTCTGCTACAGACCCAAAAATATAGACAGATTTGCATCCTCCACGTTTCAAGATATCTACACCTTTTTCTATATCGCACTTGAGTGTCTCTGTCAACTCTGGAAGACTATCTACTGTCGCCATTCTGAAGCACTCCTTTCACCCCGTCTCAGCGTGTATCTATAAGTACTGCGCGCCCTATAAAATGGCTAGCAGGCGTCATCTGGCAAAAATTACAGACACCCTGCACGAAAGTCAACACTTGGTATTTCCAGACTTAAAGAAGTAAGGGCTTGCAATTCACAGCCCCTCACACACCAACTTTCAAAATCTCATCCCATTTTGTCGTATATCTTTGTGAAAGATGCGCTTGTCTCATCGCCCACTTCTGCTTTAAGCCTTCCGATGCCCATTTAATCTTATGCCTGCCAAACCGCACCATCAATTTGTCTACAACCTCCATCACGTCACGACTTCGTTCTGTATTCGGCTCGTAAAACAAGCTCGCCTGAATCGCATTCTCTGAACACAAATCTGTCAAATAAATACCTGCCCGCGTATAAGACTCTCCCTCTCGGTAGATACGCATTAACCCTTCGTGAGCACATTTAATCATCGCAGGTGTTGATGCGGTTGGAGTCTCAAACTTTGCCGTAATATTCTTTCCGTGATACGGTTCTACAAATGGATTCGTCTCAACCACAACCTGCATACAGGATGCGACGGAGCCTTCTTCTCTTAACACTTTAGCAGCAGACGTCACATGCATGGCAAGTGCCTGTTTCAAATCTTCAATTTTAGTAACCGACCTGCCAAAGGACCGTGATCTGCCAATGGACTTTTTAGGAGACGGTGTAAGTTCCAAAGGCAAACAAGGAATGCCTCTCAGTTCCATAACAATCCGTAACCCCGTAATGGTCAAATGTTTCTGAATCCATTTGTCATCTGCTCTCATTAATTGATAGGCTGTCTCAATGCCATGTTGATTTAATTTCTCCGTATACCGTTTTCCAATACCCCAAACATCGCCGACTGGAATGTGATCTAAAACCTTTTCGTGGCGGGGATGATTCACCAGATCAAACACACCTGACGTGTACTTTTTGGCCACTTTATTTGCAAGTTTGGCAAGTGATTTGGTCATGCCGATGCCAATAGAAACGGGAAGCCCTGTCCACTTTTTAACCGTCTCTTTGATGTGATGACAATGTGCTTTACGGTCTTTGTCTTTGGGCAATTCTATAAAAGATTCATCAATCGAATACACTTCAATAGCTGATGTAAACTGCCGGAGGGTTGCAATAATACGCGCAGACATATCGCCGTAAAGCGCATAATTGCTTGAAAACATTTCCACACCTTCAAACAACAACTCATCTCGTGCTTGGAACACCGGAATGCCCATTGGAATACCCAATTGTTTCACTTCATTAGACCGTGAAACAATGCACCCGTCATTGTTTGATAACACAACGACGGGTTTGTTAGAAAGGCGCGGTTGAAAGAGCCGTTCACACTCTACATAAAAATTATTACAATCAACAAGCGCAATCATGAGCACCCTTTATCTGAGGCTGTGAACAACAAACGTGACCACACCCCATATTTGAAAATCCATCTCTTCTGTAATCACAATCGGATCAAAACCAATGTTCTCTGCAACAAGAAACAGCTGCCCCTTATCTTTATGTATTCTTTTAACCGTAAAATCACCATCAATAATTGCCACAACAATGGACGTATTGATCGGGTCTAATGCCCGATCGACAACAAGCACATCACCCGACTCAATACCCACGTCTATCATAGAATCACCATCCACTTTGACAAAAAATGTGGCCGCTGGATGTTTAATGACCAAATCATTCAAAT
>JBLHJX010000095.1:0-17956 GCA_047619225.1 Candidatus Latescibacterota bacterium | reverse complement strand
CTCAGATGTTAACGGTGTCTGAGGTACGTTCGATACCTGACTCCCAGATGTTAACGGTGCCTGAGGTACATTCGATACCTGACTCCCAGATGTTAACGGTGCCTGAGATACATTCGATACCTGACTCTCAGATGTTAACGGTGTCTGAAATGAATGCGATGTCTGATTTTCAGATGTTAGTGGTGCCTGAGGTACTTGGGCATTCACAACATCTAAAGGGTGTCTTGGTAAAACGGTTTGGTCGTTATCCATACTTTCTGATACAACTGCCTGAATAATAGGTTGAAACACGTTTTCAGGTGATGTAGACACCTGTGGCATTTGTGTGTTTTGCAAGTTTTTCGTTTCTAATTGTTGCTGAGGCAATATGCCCGATTCAGGTGCAATAGAATGTGGCACCTGTGGCATGTAACTTTGCTGAGGAATAGGTTTTGCCATGGGTGCTTGTACCAAAACATTTCGATCAGACGAAAGTAACGTCACCATTTCAGGTTGTGCCTGACTACCTTGCCCACGAAGATTTATTTGTGTTTCCACAGAATCTATCAAAGGCAATTGCTGGCGCTCCGTTCCAAGTTGTCGTTGCATCTGAGACACTGGTAGCTGCGATATAGGAACATTTACTTGCGATGAACGCGTACCTAAAAAAGCATTCTCTACGCGTTGTCCAATAACATCTTTAACCTCATCAGGCACGCTTCCAATTTGTGCTTCTTGCCCTAAAACAGGTTGTGCAACACGCTCTTGGCTTTCTATCACATTACCCACAGGAATCGTATTCCGTTGTACCACTGCGGGTTCGACTTGTTGGGGCGGAGAAAGAACAGGAACTTCAACTTCCTGAGTTTGAGACAATACGGTGGACTGTGCCTGAAAAGTTGGAGGGGGTATAACCGTCGGTGTTTGCGATTGATTAGAAGGTTCCACTTGATGTGATGGTGAAACCGCAACGTCTGTCTCTACCTGCATCAAAGGAACATGCACAACAGGTGTATGCGCCTCAGTCGGCTGAGAAACAGGTTGTTCCGGGATACCAAAAACAGGCTTAGCTGCAATAGGCGGTTGAACCTGAACCACACCCGCATGCTGCATCGGTGTAAGATCACGAGGTGCTTGTTCAGAAAAGGCTTGATCCATTTCACCCGTTTCATCAGGCATCACAGGTCCATCGTCTTGAGCAAAAATACCCGATTGGATAACGGGTTGTGCTTCTGGAAATGGGACAGACAATTGCAACACCCGATTTTGGTTCTGAAGGTCTTGGCCATCATTTTTTCCATTAAGGAATTCAGTATCCGGTTCCGGTTTATCAGGTACAAAACCCGATACAGGTGTGTTTGTCACCTGTGCATTGTATGCAGAACCTGAATCAGTTTCATCTTCAGATTGAAAAGATTCACCAGGTATCTGAGCCGAAACAGCTACTGCCACATTTTCCTGACCACTTTCTAAACCACCCAGGTTTGGCACATTTTGTCGCTCAAAAACAACCGACGGCTGGGGGCCTTCAGTGTGGCGAAAAACAGGCAATGGAGATTCCGAATACTCAGAAGAAGACGGTAATGATACCGATACAGATTGTCGTTTAGCAATCGGTACATTAAGACTACGTTGTTGATGCATGTCTAATTCTGAAGTGTCATCAGATAGGATAGGTTGAAGGGGCAGACGCACATTCGATTCCATCGATTCATCAGATGAGATGGGTTGAGAAGTCTGACGCAATTGCAATTCTGGTAACACATCTAAAGGTTCTGATATTGGCAAAGTCGTAGAGAGAGTATCATTTGCTATGATATCTGGTGAACCCTGTTTTCTTGCTACAGGCTGCCCCAGTTGAACAAATGCGTCGACATCTTCGGGTAAAATGCCTTCACCTTCGAAAACAGTAGGTACAACCTTTGGCACAGGCAAAACCTGCCCCGAAGACATATTTGAAGTGCCCTCAAACACTGGCGCATCAGATACCAATACAGATACAATCTGTTTGGGTGTATCTTCGTCTCCAGATGCAGCACCATTAAGCAAATCGGCCATCAAAGCCGCAAGCATAGGCCGCTCAGGCATAGGTGATATCGGGGCACCACCGGCATCTAACTGTTGCTGGGCATTTTGCAACATATCCCGAAAACCAGTACCAATATCAAGCAACCCAGAACTTTCCGGCGATTGCACAGACGGCGCACCAGGTAAAGGTTGCAAAGGTAAGAGAAACATGGGATGATCTCCAATTGGGGTGATTGGGGCTATGGGATGTTTTTTATTATTAACTTACAGTATTCATATTGCGATCTAACGATTGCCTATGTCGTAAGGGAAAAGAAGCTATTCGTTTCTTCTTCCTTCTTCTTTCTGCTCGCTTTATGTTTAGGGCCCTCGTTGTGCCGTAAGCCCTTCAACAAGTTGTCGAGACAGATCAGCTTTTCGCTGGTCATCACTCAAAGTGTTTAAAATACGCGCAGCTTGGCGTTGCTTAAGTCTTGGCAAAATTTCCAACACCAACCCGTCATCTAAGCCATCCATAATGGCCGCTGCATCTGCTGGACGCATCGCATTATATAGGGTTATCATCTGATCTAACCGTTCCTTGCGAGCAGCAACCTCATCTTGGTTACCCACCTGGCTTTGTGCTTCAAGCGCGGTGACATCACCACCCAACGCGACCTTACGTTGCTCCAAACTATCGCGCTGAGATTCCAAATCTTGCACATCTTGTTCTATTTCTTTTTTATGTTGTTGCAACAACAACAAAGCATCTTGCACCTGCTCAATCTCACCCGATTTGATCAACACGCTCTCTGCGCCGGGCATTTGTCCTGTAAGCAAATTTGTCACTTCGTCAATGCTCGTAACCACCTTCAGGGCAAAAAGCATCACCAAAGCAATGGCAGCAAAAGACAATGTCATACCAATCATCAACAAAAAAATGAGAGCCAATTTCTTCACACCCAATGCTCCTATTCATACCATTTTCGGCGTGCCGCCAGTTCGTCCATCATAGCCTGATCGCGTTTGCGTTCGGCCTTTCGGAAAGTCTGATGATCTTGTGTTTTTAAATTTTCAAGCACCTGCCGCTCGCGCACGGCTTGTGCCAATTTTCCCCGTGTTGCATCTACAGCGTTTTGTGCGTTTTTAATGCGTGCTTCAACACGGCGACATTGTTGATCCAAAACTTCTAAGTGTGTATTGATCTGCGCCAAGTCAGCCACATTAAGCCGCCCAGTTTGAAATTGTTTCAGGTCTTGCCGACAGCGCATTTGTAAATCAAGTATTCGAATGCGTTCTGATTGTTCTGCATTGAGCTGTGAAAGAGCTTGTGCCAAATCTTGTTGCCGTTGTTCCTCTGCTCGATGTTTTGACTTTAACACTGTTTCAAGCCGCCATACAAATCGTTTTGCCATAATTCAAACCCCATCCACACAGATCAAGAAACAGTTAACAAACCCGCCAATTGTCCTATCGTTTGATCATAGGGTGCCTGATCTAAAATACCTTGGCGCAAAAACGCATTGACCGCATCAATACGATCAATTGCAAAGTCAATTTTGGGATTATTGCCTTTTTGATAGGCACCAATATTGATCAAGTCTGCTGCCTCGCGATGCGTCGCCATCAAATCTTTGAGCCGGTTGGCACAGTCCAAATGTTCTGGTGTAACCACTTCAGTCATCACACGGCTCACGCTTTCAAGAGGGTCAATAGCCGGATAATGCCCTTGCGCTTGTAAACGTCGCGACAAAACAATGTGACCATCCAAAATAGAACGCACAGCATCAGCAATAGGGTCATCCATATCATCGCCTTCAACAAGTACCGTATAAAGCCCAGTAATGCTGCCTTTTGCACCCATGCCTGCACGCTCAAGTAAACGAGGTAATAAAGAAAATGTCGAGGGTGTATATCCCCGCGTAGTGGGTGGTTCACCAATGGCCAACCCCACTTCACGCTGTGCCATCGCCACGCGGGTCACCGAATCCATCATCATCAATACATCTTTGCCCATATCGCGAAAACTCTCAGCAATGGTGGTGGCAACTTGTGCTGCTTTAATGCGCACCAACGCTGGCTGATCAGATGTGGCCACCACAACCACAGATCTCGCAAGCCCTTCCTCACCCAAGTCACGCTCCAAAAAATCACGTACTTCACGACCACGCTCACCGACCAAAGCAATCACGTTGATATCGGCTCGTGCCTGTCTCGCAAGCATACCCAACAACACGCTCTTTCCCACGCCACTGCCCGCAAAAATGCCGGCACGTTGCCCTTTGCCACAAGTGATCAAACTGTCTATAGCCCGAATCCCAGTACTCAGAGGTTCGGTGATGCGCTGCCGAGTCATTGGGTCGGGTGGGTTGCCTGTAATCGCACGTTTTTGATTGGCAAACAAAGGGCCTTTGCCATCAATTGGCTCGCCCATCGCATTGAGTACACGCCCCAACAAACCGTTTCCAACACGCACCGTAATGGGCTCATCGGTTGTCACCACACGGCTTCCGGGTGCAATGCCATCCATATTTCCCAAAGGCATCATCAACACCCGATTATCACGAAAACCAACCACTTCGGCATACACAGGTTTATGACCTTCTATCCGGCAACACTCACCAATAGACACAGACGGACCCGTGGCTTCAATGACCAAACCAACGACCTGGCTCACACGCCCACCCAACCGAATAGAATCGGTCTCTTTGGCAGTCTCTATCAATTGTGTCACGTTCATAATTTCTCGGCCTCACCATCTTCAGATTCCGGCGCTTCATCCGCTGAATCGTTCGACGATTCTAAACCATCACTCAATTTCATATCTATCGTATCAACTGCGTCTTGTTCGGTATCTTCAAGATCATCCACTGGAAGATCTTCATCCAAAACATCTATCATTTCTTCTGACGCATCCCCAATATCAAGCTCACCCTCTGCTTTGACATCGACCTCATCATGTTCGACCATTGTCTCTACACTTTCTAAATCATCTGTTTCGGCTTCGTCTATTTTCTCAACTTCAGCTGTCGCGATCACATCTGAAACATCGGGTGCTGTTTCTTGCGATACACCTTGCAAACGTTCTAAAATGGCAACACGCAGCTTCTCAAGCCGTGATGAAATCTGCCCATCAATATCACCAGAGGGTGTTTCAATCACACATCCGCCGCGTTCAATAGATGCATCGGCCTCAATGGTCATCGATTCAATGCGCTCATAGGCTTCTTGCCAGTCGGTTCGATTTGCACGCACAATGGCAAGATCATCGGGGTTAACACAAATGGTTAATTGCGTTGTATCTTGAACATGCGCCAAACAATCACGCACAGACTGCAACACCAAATCTTCGTGCGCATCAACCACACCCCCCACAATGTTTTGAGCGACTGCAAATGCCAAATGCATCACATCCAAATCAGCCGATTTAAACACGGGGTCCCACCGATCTGCTATTTTACTGAGCATCGCTTGAAACCTAACAATCTCATCTTGGCCTTGAGCCTGTCCTTCGGACAACCCAGCAGCATGTCCCTCTGCATACCCTTGGGCTTGACCCGCCTCAAAACCTGCCTGATGGGCCGCCTCTTTCTCTTCTTCTTTTTCCTGCAAAAAACGCGCTTCGACTTCTTTCAAACGCTCTGCAATCAGCGCTTCGACTTCTTCCATAGGCAAGCCAGGTTCTGTTTCCTCTTCTACCTCATCAGACTCCGACGATTCTTCAATGTCTTGCGCTTGGGCAGCTTCAAACTCTGCTTCAGAAAACACCTCTTCTGTAGCTTCAAGGGCCAACTCAAGCAGACCTCGATCTATATGAATAGGCAAAATAACAGGATGTTCAGAAATACGTGCTGTGCGAATCACTTTGTTCATAGTTTAAAAATCACCCATGTTTTGATTTTGAACCGCGAGCTGCAAAACGGACCGCTTTTCCCTAGGCATTCTGCCGGCTCCGATTTGACGCATCTTCAATGAGCATCGTACGGATCAACTTGGCGGCATCTTCCGGACGCTCCGAAATTAACTGCGCAATACGTCCCAAGATAATTTCATGCGGCGTTTCTGGCAATTCTTCTCCTGCGTCATCTTCTTCCAATTCCCTCTGGGCCTCCATTGCGATTTCTTCTTCGCGGGCAACACCGCGTCCAATGGCGCCGATAATCGCACGCAACACCAACAAAGCAATAATAATGGCAACACCCTTGGCCACATTAATCACGATGGTCGTAATCAACTCATCGCGCTCTTCTACTTTGCGTTTCTTTTCTGCAACCACGCGCAAATCTTGAATGGCAAATACAAACCGGCTTACTTCCAATCGATCTCCGCGGGTATCATCCATCCCGAGTGCGCCGCGTACCAAATTGCCAAAATCATCCGCCTCAGCAGCCGTACGATTTTTATAGACAGGGCTTTCCGGATCCGTTGTTGCATCAGGGTCTGGCACTTTATCATTCAACATCAAAGACGCCGTAATGCGGCGGATCCGGCCGGGAGCACCCGTGATGCTCTGAATAGTACGATCTATTTCATAATTAGAAACACTGCGTTCACTTGTGCCAGCCTCGGCAGATGATTCTTCATTGCGTTCTTCACTACGCAACACCGTATTGGCAGGATCATACCGTTCAACTTCTTCTCTGACCTCGCGAAAATCCAGTTCGACCGATACCTTTAACTTTGCTTGATCAGGGCCAAGTACCAGATCCAAAATCTCTTGTACTTCCTGTTGCATATACTGTTCAACATTGCGCTGTGCTTGAATCTGTTTGGTGGTCATTTGTGCCAGCGGATCCGTATCGTCCGAAAGCATATGCCCTGAATTGTCTAAGACGGTAATATTCTTCGGGGCAAGCCCTTCAACACTGCTGGCCACCAAATTTTGGATGGCTTGCACTTGTTGTTTATCCAAAGTCATGCGTGGCCTCAGATCAAGCATAATAGACGCAGTCGCTGGGTTTTGCTGATCGGTAAACAAACTGGGTTTGGGCGTCACCACATGAATCCGCACATTTTCAATTTGTTCCATTGACGAAATCGTTTTCTTGAGTTCGCCTTCCAAAGCTTGTTGCATCTTCACTTGCTGCAAAAAATCTGTAATGCCCAATGGCAAATTATCAAACACTTCGTAACCGATATACCCTGTTTTAGGAAACCCTTCGGTGGCCAAAATGTTGCGCAACTCGGCACGGTCGCTGTCGGGCACCAAAATGAGCGAGCCATCTGCACCCAATTTGAAGTCCTGATTCATCTCGCGTAAACGATTTGAAACTTCGCCCGCCTCTTTCATGTCAATGTCTGTGTACAAGGGTCGATAAATCGTATCTTCACCGCCACCACTACTTGCAACAAAATATATCAAAGCAATCAAAACGACACCGGCACCAGCGCCAATCCCAATTTTTTGATTGCGGCCCATACCCTCAAATATTTCCCGCGCTTTTTCTAAATATGCCCGAATGGCATCCATAAAACAAACTCCTCAATAAATTTATACTTGAATTCTCATGATCTCTTGAAAAGCTTCTTGTGTTCGGTTGCGAATTTCAATCATCAAATCAAGTGCCAAACCCGCTTCTTGAGCGGCCACCATCACTTGGTGTACATCTGTAATTTCACCAGCTATAAACGCTTCTGTCGTCTTTCCTGATCGCATTTGATGGGCATTTACATCACCGACAAAACCCTTTACCAGGTCTGAAAAGCTGGATTCTTTAGGGGGTTCAGAAAGAGATGCGATCCCGTCTTTTTCTTGGGGGGAGGCGATCTTTTGCGCAACACCTTGTTCTAAGCTTCGAAACGATTGGCCAGCTGGCCCTGACAGTGCAGAATAAATGCTTGAGATTGCCATCTCTAAATACCCTCATCCAACTGGCGTTTGATGCGCATCACTTTAGGAATATATCGCCGCGTTTCTAAGGGCAACCGCTTGCGCTTAACCAATTCGGGGCCTGCGTTATATGCCCACAAGGCCAAATCGAGGCTGCCAAATCGATCCATCAAACGGCTCAAATAGCGTGTGCCACCAAAAATATTCTGTGCGGGTTCATGGGGGCTCTTTACACCCATATCCCCTGCCGTTGCGGGCATCAGTTGCATCAACCCCATCGCACCATCAACAGAAACAGCATTGGGATCACCAGCAGATTCTACGTAAATAACGGCGCGAACCAAATTGGGATCCAAATCGTGAATGCGACTGTAGTGTCGAATATAGATATCATATGGTTTGAGTTTGTCCAAAATATCAGATTGCAAACCAGAAACGGGGAGGGGATCAGAAAACAGAGGTTTAGATAAGATGGTTTTAGAAGACGCTACAAGGGGTGCCACTTCAAGCGCGGGTATTGGTTCTGGTAGCGTGTGGGATACTTCAGTTACTTGAGGTTCTTCAATGGGTGATGCAATATACGGCCGCCCGGTACTGCGTGCCAAAATGAGTTGCGCAAAAGTAGGGGTATAACTACGCTTTACAAATGCGTCGGGCTGCTTTTGTGTATCTGGCACATTGTCTGCCGGAATAGAAGTATTTAAAAAAACAAAACAAATTAGAAAAAAGAATAATCGCATCTGTTTACCCATGATACTATTTGGGGTGGTATTGAGAAATGACCTATCGAGATCTTAATATTTATGCGCTTACATCTAAATGAATACCGCGCACAGCGGGTGTTACCTGTCTTTGTGTTGCGCCTTGTCCGGTATACATATTTGGCCGAGCCGTTTGAAAGAGCGTTGCAATAGCCAAATTTTCTTCCTCATTCAGTACGCCACCAATCGTGCCCACCTGTGGCAAATTCTCAGGCGTGCGTATAGGCTGCACACGGCTTGGAGCGGCTGGCACGTTGGATGTAATATCCAATTGCCCACCCAAACCGCGTAATGCAGAAATAGACGATGTTGTACTGTTGATATTCATATCAAACCTCAAATATTGGAATCAAGAACCCGTGTTTTGTGTTTCCTAACTCTATTTTATCAATTTTTATCCACGAACCTGTCCAGAAATACTCTTACGCAACCCCTGAAAAGAACCAGACAACAACCGTGCGCCCACATTGTAGAGCAAATGATTTTGCGCCAAATTGGCCATTTCCATATCCACATCTACATTATTAATGCCTGTGGTATTTGGGCCCGTATCGGGCTGATACATACGCGGGGCCTGTTGCGCTGCACTGCCCACAAGCATATGGCGGTCGTCGGTACGTGTTCCCGCGATTTTTGATTTTACAACCTGCGAGCGCAAATACGCTGCAAAATTGACATCTTTTCGTTTGAAATTCACCGTAGAGGCATTGGCCACATTATTCGACAATGCCCGATGCCGTAACGACGTAACGTTCAAGGCCTTATTCAGCAAAGGAATACGTGTTTTATCAAAAATTAGATTGCGAACAAGCATGTAAAACTCCTTGATAATGCATAAGACACTGATTCGCATTCTATTTAAGCAACATGTATGCCCAAAACATGAAACCAGCACCACACACCCTCAAATGACTAATTTTAAACACTTTAAAAAAACAACACATCATTGAAAATGGAAAAACACCAGGCAAAACCTTCCCTTACATCGGCAGGTTTTGCGGCAAACCATTTTGTTTTACACCGCTTTGCGTCACGCATAATGGTTATATTACATACGGCAATCACACGATTTTGCTCATTCATTCATTTTCAACTTTCTTCTCACTTTTTACCCTTTACGGCATTATGTTAACCACTGAAGAATGGGGCATTTTAACATTATCTTTGCGCATTGGGTTGTTGTGCGTTGCTATCAGTCTACCCTTTGGCATCGCATTGGGTTGGCTCTTGGCGCGCCACAACTTTCGCGGTAAGATATTGCTCGACAGCGTCTTGCACCTACCATTGGTGTTGCCTCCTGTGGTAACTGGTTATATCCTTTTAATTCTTTTTGGTCGTCGTGGCATGCTTGGTGAGGCGTTAAACGATTGGTTTGGCATTCAACTGGCGTTTACTTGGAAAGCAGCCGTATTGGCTTCTGCAGTCGTCGGTTTTCCGCTCATGTTGCGCTCGATCCGATTGGCCATTGAAAACATCGACCCCAGGCTTGAGCGCGCCGCACGCACTTTGGGTGCAAATCCCCTACGTGTATTTGGCACGGTTACGTTGCGCTTGGCTACACCCGGTATTTTGGTCGGCGCCCTGCTTACATTCGCACGCAGTTTGGGAGAATTTGGCGCAACCATCACGTTTGCCGCCAATATTGCAGATGAAACCAGAACCTTGCCCTTGGCCATTTACACCTTCTTAAATCAACCAAACGGTGAAGATCCTGCAATGCGCCTGGTCATCATCTCTGCCCTCGTCTCATTGGGGGCTTTAGTCGGCAGTGAATGGGTCACCCGACGCTTGCAAAAGGTTCGACGTGCTCAAAATTAACATTCAAAAAAAGCTTTCGGAATACACCCTCCAAATAGATGTGACCTGCCCCTATCCTGTCACAGCCATATTTGGTCCCTCGGGCTCAGGTAAAACAACCCTACTCAATCTCATTAGCGGTCTCGACCATCCCGATGCTGGCGAAATTGCTTTCGACGATACCATTCTCTATTCATCTTCTAAAAACATCAATCTATCTCCTGAAAAACGTCGGATTGGTTACGTTTTCCAAGACGATCTGCTCTTTCCACACCTCACGGTTCATCAAAATCTATTGTATGGCTATCGCTTACAAAAACCCGAACATCGCCGTTTTGAACCCAGCGCCATCATTGACTTGCTCGAACTCCAATCCTTACTGAACAGGTATCCGTTGCACCTTTCTGGCGGTGAAAAACAGCGCGTTGCGTTAGGCCGTGCCATTCTTATCTCGCCCCAATTGCTTATTATGGATGAACCCTTAGCATCTCTCGACCAAGCACTGAAAGACCGCATCATCCCCTATTTGCGCAACATTCGCACCCATCTCAACATCCCCATTTTATATGTAAGCCACTCCGTTGCCGAAATTTTACAACTCACGGGCCAAGTGATAGTACTACAAAAGGGCCACGTCTTGGCCCATGGCGACTTTTTCGACATTGCCCACCAAACCAACGTATTGCCCCTGCTTGAAGCCCACGGTTTTGAAAATATTTTGCCCGTTGAAGTCATTGACGAAACCCACGTGCAGTACAACACCCATACACTCCGCATCCCACCGTGTGATCGCCCCCCAAAAACACAAATTTTCATTGGCATCCGCGCAAACGACATCATCTTGAGCCGCGAACATCCCAAAGGATTAAGCATTCGCAATGCACTTTTAGGCAAAGTGCTCGACATCGTTGAAACCGAAGGCCGTCAACTCGTCTATATAGACACTGGCAAACGCCTTGCAGCAGAGGTGACACAAGAAGCCGTCGACGAATTGGGTCTCAAACCGGGTGACCCCATCATATGCCTCATCAAAACGCATTCCATTCGTATAGGCCCAAACGTAGAATGAGTGAGAAGCCTCACCCCAATAAACAAATGACCACCCGCAGAACGAGTGGTCATTTGTCCCAAGTCCCAATAAACCCATAGACAGGCTCAAAAGAATCAGAATTGGGGACGGTATTAAAAAACAAATAGTGAAGGCACAGAACTCGCCGCAATGTAGACCGTGAAAACCACCCCCAACAACTTTGAACTGTTGGGGATATATATGAACTTGAAAGCCGCCGTTTATCATAAACGACGGCTTTTTTCTGTCTGTTAGAGAAAGTTGTTTTTTCTCTAACAGCATAAATGCAAACATCTGAGTAAGAAATATGCTTGACCCTGCCTTTTCATCAACGGTATATTAAAGCGTTCGCAATATAATCTCTCCACCCATAGGAGCTCCCCATGCTCGTTGATGAACGCCGAGAAAATGAACGCTTAGAAATGCGCTTGCCCTTGCAAGTGGTTGCTGCTAATGGTGAATTGGTCGATTTAGAAATCATCGATATGAGTTCTGATGGCCTCCGTGTCAAAGGAGATGCGCTCTCCATCTTTGCTCCTGAAGGGGATGGCAAGCAAGTCTCTTTTGAATTGCGCATCTCGGCAAAACTCGCCTGGATAGAACCCCAAGAAGATGGTACCTTCGAATTGGGGTTAAAACTCCAAGAAAAATAACCCAAATAAAAATCTCACGCCTATAAGTCAGCCACAATGACAGCCAATGGGTCATCTGGGCAACCGCCAAAAAGGCATCGTGGATCAATTTACAATCCACCCAATATGACCACATATACAAAAGCCCCAGAGGATACTGCCTCTGAGGCTTTTTTCTTTGACATTCGGCCTATGTGAAGCAATTATTATGGGCGTCTATCAACCACGGTTCTAAACAATAAAATCCACACTTTCAAAAGAGGTCCATCATGTCCTTCAAAACCACCGATCTATGTGACGCATTTGAAACCGACCCGTCCCTGCAAATAGCCGAACCCCTTTTTAACAATTATGGCGGCATCACCACATTCTGCGGCCCTATTGCTACCGTCAAAGTATTTGAAGACAATGTCTTGGCCCGCCAAATGCTCGAAACACCTGGCGAACGTAGGGTTCTTGTCATAGATGGCGAAAATTCAACCTGGTGCGCACTATTGGGGGACCAAGTTGCCGAAATTGCAGCAAACAATGGCTGGGCGGGCATTGTCATCAATGGCGGTATTCGCGATGCGGTTGACGTTGCCACATTCCAAATCGGTGTCAAAGCCCGCTTTACAGTGCCCCGTCGCAGTCGCAAAGACGGCAATGGACGCCAAAATGTGCCCCTCGCGTTTGCAGGCGTCACCTTCCTCCCCGGCAATTATCTCTACGCCGATGCAGACGGCATCCTCATTGCCACACATGACCTGCTTAACAAGTCCAAATAAAGATGCCAGAACCCACACCCCACTTATTCTTTGAAACAGTCAAAGCCTACCAAAGCACCGCCGCGCTTAAAGCAGCCATTGAATTGAATGTCTTTTCTGCCATTTCAGAAGGACATACAAATCCTGCTCTAATGGCCAAACGCTGTGGCGCAACAGAACGGGGTGTTCGCATCTTGTGCGATTATCTCACCGTCAAGGGTTTCTTGGGCAAATCTGAGGGTCTGTATCAACTCACCCCAGACACCCATACATTTCTCAATCCAAAATCACCCGATTACATCGGTTCTGCCATTGCATTCCTGTTATCAGACCCAATGCAAAATGCCTTTCAAAATCTGACCACAGCCGTTCAAAAAGGTGGCACAGCACTCTCCCAAGAGGGTACTCTGGCGCCCGATCACCCCACTTGGACAGCTTATGCCAAAGGCATGGCCCCTGTTATGCAATTTCCAGCGCAACTGCTTGCAGAACATCTCGACCCAAATGCCGACCACCCTCTCACCGTATTAGACATTGCTGCAGGTCATGGTTTGTTTGGGCTTGCATTTGCACAAAGAAACCCACAAGCCACAGTAACCGCCCTCGACTGGCCCAATGTACTTACAGTCGCCCAAACCCATGCACAAGAACGCGGCCTGTCCGATCAATTCAAAACCCTTTCGGGCAATGCATTTGAAACAGAATTTGGAGAAGGTTTCAACATCGCCATTCTCGCCAACATCCTCCACCACTTCGATCCTGACACTTGCATCACGTTGCTCAAAAAAGTTCACCACAGCCTCGACATCAATGGGCGTGTCGCCATCCTTGAATTTATCCCAAACAACGATCGCATCTCCCCCCCAGAAGACGCTGCATTTGCACTTGTCATGCTGGCGACCACCCCCCAAGGCGATGTTTACACCTTCGACGAACTCAATACCATGTGCCTTAGGTCTGGATTTTCTCATACCACGCTTCAGGCATTAGGCCATGGCGAGCAACAAGTGATTATTGGACACAAATAGGAGCAAAAAATGAACAAACCCAATCGTCCCAACGTCCTTTTAATCATGGATGATCAGCACCGCTTCGACTACCTCGGTAGTGCAGGTGCCGATTTTGTTCGCACACCCAACCTCGACAAATTGGCAGCACGCGGCATGCGCTTTACCCAATGCACCACCAACTGCCCCGTATGTGCCCCCTCCCGCATTGGTCTTGCAACAGGCGTACAACCCTCGCGCTTGGGATGTATTCAAAACAACTGCTTTTTACCCCTCAGCCAAAGAACCTACTATCAGCAACTGCGCGACTACGGTTACCGCGTCGGTTGCATTGGCAAACTCGACCTGGCCAAACCCGACCCCTACAATGGCCGATATGGCGACCGACCCAGTGTATATCAATGGGGCTTCACCCACCCCGAAGAATGCGAAGGCAAAATGCACGCAGGCAGCTCAGAAACCCCCATTGGCCCCTATACCTACTATCTCGAAGAACAAGGTCTTCTACAAACCTTCTACGACGATTACCGACGCCGACAAAAAGAAGGCTGGTCCGTCTCTTGCCATGATTCCCCTTTACCAACCGAAGCCTTTGAAGATACCTACATCGGTCGCCGTGCAGCCGAGTGGATCACCAACATTGCCGACGATTTCCCGTGGCACCTCTTTGTCTCCTTTGTAGGCCCTCACGATCCCTTTGATCCACCCGCAGAATACGGCGAGAAATATCGCAATGCCGATATGCCAACACATGTAGCTGACGATCTCACTGGCAAACCTCAATATATAAAAGACCGCGGGGTTGACGCCACACCCGATAAAATCACCGAAACTCGACGACAATATTGTGCGGCAATCGAACTCATCGACGATCAAATTGGCAACATGATCAACGCGCTAGAACAGCGCAACATGCTCGACAATACCTACATCATCTTTACCAGTGACCATGGCGAAATGTTGGGCGATCATGGCCTCTACCAAAAAAGTGTGCCGTACGAACCCTCTCTCCATGTACCACTTATTGTGGCAGGCCCAGGTATAACAGCCGGGCAAACCTCTGACGCACTCGTAGAACTCAACGACATCAACCCGACCATCTGTGAAATGGCCGACGTACCAACCCTTACCAACATCGACGCAAAATCATTTAACGCCGTTCTAAACAATGAATCCAGATCACATCGCTCAGAAACTATCAGCACCATCCGAGTTTTTCAATGCATTCGAACAAGCCGTTTCAAATTCATCGACAACATTAATGATATCAATGAACTCTATGACTTGATTCAAGATCCAAACGAATTAAACAACATAGCCGACAAACACCCCGACCTTGTTAAAGAACTCTCTGGCCGCCTCAACGCACGGCTCACAGAAGGCACATGGCACCATTAACACACAAAAGGCTTTGGATCAAAAGACTGACTGCTGATCGTTTTACTGAAAGGTTCCCTATCATGATCTACAACAACACACGCCTCACTGCAGCAACAGAAACGGTTAAAGATACATTGGGCAACAATCCCGATTTCTGGATGAGCGAATCTCGTATGCGATAGAAACATAAACAGCCAGAACTAAGTCTTATTTACAGAACCATACAAAAGTGGTATCTTTAGACCTAAGTGAATCTACACCAAAGCGACAAAGGAGATTAAGTCATGTTGATTTAAGATGTGATGTCACCCGAAAAAAGAATCATATCCCCGAAATATTTCTAAGACATTACATAGGAGGTCACAATGGCTCACCTGGAAATTGCCAATGCAGAAGTGTTTTACCGTACGTTTGCAGAACTTTTAGCCTCTGGTGAAGAAGATAAAAAAATTGCCCGCAAATTAGGTTGCCCACGTGGCGAAGCAAAGCGCGTGCGTACCTCGTTTGCAACATTAGAGATTGTCGTTCAAGACACATTCAACTCAGAAAAGCTTGACGGTTGGATGGCATCCCCAGAAGGCCAACGTGCTCAGAAACAATGGGAAGGTCAACACCGCCAGCAAACAATGGGCGGTATAGGAAGAAGTCAAAAAGGTGGTATAGCCCAACAAGCTGTTGGCAAACGCCAAAGAACCCGCCAAAAAGTGTAACTGAGAGACCATAATCAGTACGCCACAAAATGTGATAATGACGAGAAAATGGAAATGTAGGCGACTGTTAGGTCGCGATAAAATAGTGTTGCGTGATGTACTGGTAAAATAAAGAAAGGCCGACAGAATTCATCTGTCGGCCTTTTTTATATCCCCTTGTGTTTGGGCATATGTGAGTGACCTATAACATCCTAAAACGCATACCCCATAGACCCATATATAGACAGCGCCTTGCGATTTGACCCTGTCACTTCAAAACGCAGGGGACCAGGAAACCGCCGATCCAAATACATACCCACGCCAAAACCGTGGACCCAATGGTCTAATCCCGTCAACATGGGTGCTCGGTTAAAAGCACCTCCCTGATAGAACACACCCACAGCCAAGTCACGTAATACTTCAACAGATGGCTCTCGAAAACGTTTGCGAATCAAAACACGCCCCGAAGCCATACGCGTCACCCGGAGTGCATCTCGGCTTAATCCTGGAAAGTCCACAGCAGCCACACCAAAGTGCCCAGCACCTCCCACATACAAAACATCATAACTCGGCGCGGTGGCAGAAACATAAGCCCAAGCACCCATGACACCCAAAGTCCAACTGTCCCGAACACGAACAGACTGCGACCAAGCACCAAACCAGTGATAATAGTCAGGCATTGCAAACACGCGTTTGGCTTTCAGTTGCACATGAAGTCCCTGGTCGGGCAAAAAGGGCTTATCACGTGTATCAATTACCCAATCGAACCACACGTTGGGCACATTTTCTGACACATCCGCAAACAATTGGGTGCCTTTTCGAATGTGGAGGCGTTCAAACTGATACCCCAACCTTGCACTGCCCCAATTCCCAAACAAACGTTGCAATCCGACTGTCGCTTGATATCGAGATTCTTCAAAGTCACTCAATCGTGTATCGTTTTGAAATGCCAATCGATCCTGACTGTGCCAATGGAGTTGGGCCATCAAACGCACAGATAACTTGGGCGCTATATAAATACCCGCTTCTACGAACTTGAGCTTGCCCAACACCCCGCGCACAAAAAAATCCGATCCCCGACCCATCACATGGCGCTGCCAAAACTCAGACAAAGCCAACAACTGAAAATCTTGATCGTAGTGCAGCCCAAATCCCAATTCAGATTGACTGATCTCCCGCACTGTAAATACCAAAGTCGTATGCTCACCTTCTCGGAGCAAAGCATACCTGACCGTCTCAAACAAACCCGTGGCATAGAGCCGCGACACATCTTGGTCAACAATATGAAGCGCTACGAGTTCACCCAAGGGTGTTTTGAGTTGCTTGCGCAAATCCTCAGCATCAGAAGGCTGAATGCCCTCAAACCGAATATCATGAACCACCACATCCAGCGGCAAACCAGGCCATATTTTCAGATCGAATAATTTGGGCAACAAAGAGGTGCGCAAATCCGCTGTCGAGACAGGAATCGACAAATGATGTAAGCCGTCCAAAATAGCAGGCAAATGCTGTTGAGCCGCTTGTTCGCCAAGTGTTACCAATTCATATGCCGCATCAAAATCACCAATCTCATAATGACTTAACTCAGGTATCACCAACACATTTGCAAGTTGCCTGTTTTCAATTTTCTTTTCTTCAATTCGAAAACTGATGGCCTGATCAAAAATATCAATAAAATCTTCAATCTCATCTTTATGGGTTCGAAGGGGTGTGGCACAATCAACAGCAATTACAAAATCTGCGCCCTCTGCAAGCGCAACATCAACAGGCAAATTATTTGCAATCCCCCCATCAACCAACAACGTATGTTCGGTCTCTACGGGTGTAAACAAACCCGGTACAGCAATACTTGCCCGAATGGCCCGACTCAAAGTACCCGACCTAAAAACCTGCGTATGACCGGTTAATATGTCGGTAGCTACCGTTCGAAATGGAATGGGCAAACGATCAAAATCATTCTCTGCCCGATATGTCGCGGGTGTGGTTAACAAATCTAAGATCTGTTGTATTTTTTGACCCGAAAAAATGCCCTGCGGCAACCGCGGCGTAAAATCTTCCA
>JBLHJX010000094.1:0-18102 GCA_047619225.1 Candidatus Latescibacterota bacterium | reverse complement strand
TTGTAGTGTTTATGTGTCTCAAATATTACTCGAAGCGCTTTATGCGGCAGGTTCAGATGCCTATGCGCTTTCATTGCTCACGTCCACAGGGGAACGCTCTTGGGCGCATATGATTTATGATGTGGGCACGACCATTGCACTTGAGGCTTGGGACAATCGGTTCAAACCCAATCAGGATTGGAATCATGCTTGGGGTGCTGCCCCTGCGGGGGTGATTCCATTTAACCTGATGGGTATTCATTCGCTTGAACCGGGATTTGGGAAAGTGCGTATTGCGCCGCAACCGGGCACGCTGAGTTGGGCACAAATTACGACGCCAACGATTCGGGGGGCGATCACGGTCCGTTTCAACAATGATCTGGGTAAATCTTTTCATCTTGAGGTGGATCTGCCGGGGAATATGAGTGCGCAGCTTGCTGTACCACGATTTGGGAGTGATGATCCTTCTATTGTTGTGGATGGGCATCGGGTTTTTGGAACGGTGGAAGGCGACTTTGTTATGGTGGATGGGATTGGGTCGGGGCATCATACGGTGGAGCGGTTTGTATAGAACTGCTTTAAAATGGGCGGATCTATTGTTTGGTTTGAAGGTGAAATCACTTTATTTTTTTTATCTTAGTTGCCTTCGGCGACTTACTTTTGCAACGACGCAAAAGTAAGCAAAAAGTCGCCCCTCAAGTGCCGGGGAGGCTGATTTTCCGCAAATACCCTCAGGGGATGCATGGGGGGAAGTGGCCAGCCAACTTGGAGGCTGTTTAAAATTTGGGATACAACGGAATCTGCGCGGAAAATCATAGGTCGCTTGATGGGAGGGTTTATGGGTATCTTTGTTGGGCGTGTGAGAAGCGAAAGCATAAACCAAATCTCAAAGGATTATTGATGAGCATACTGAATCGTTTTTCACTCATGAATCGCAATGCGCTTGTTACGGGGGCGGGTCAAGGGATTGGGCGGGCGCTGGCGCTGGCTCTGGCAGAGGCTGGGGCCAACGTTGCGGTTGTTGATCGCAATGGTGAAACTGCTAAAAGTACGGCTCAAGAAATTGGGGCGCTCGGTGTTGAATCATTGGCCATTGAAACCGACGTTACGCAAACGGATGAGGTCAATAAAATGGTCGACCAGGTGACATCTAAATGGGGGGCATTAAATATTGCTGTCAACAATGCGGGTATTGCCATTCGCAGCCCGGCTGAAAGTATTCCTGATGACGATTGGGATGCGGTGCTCAATGTTAATCTCAAAGCGGTCTATCTGTGTTGTCGGGCAGAAGCACAAGTAATGCTGGAAAAAAAAACGGGCAGTATCATCAACCTCGTCTCTATGTCTGCCCAGGTTGCCAACCGACCCCAATTGCACGCACATTACAACGCTTCCAAGGCCGGTGCTTTACAGCTCACCCGATCCTGCGCTGCCGAATGGGCCAATCGGGGGGTGCGCATCAACAGCATCAGCCCGGGGCACATGCTCACACCCATGACCGAAAACTGCACGGAAGAAGAAAAAGCCCAATGGATTGCCAACACACCGATGGGCCGCAATGGTGAACCGTCTGATTTACAAGGTGCCGTTGTCTTCCTCGCCTCAGATGCGGCATCCTACATCACAGGACACGACCTCGTTGTGGATGGTGGTTATACACTTTGGTAAATAATTTCTTTACCCCATATATTCAGTTTCGCCATAGTTGAATCCTATCAAGATTAAAAAGGTTATCTCACTATGTCTTTATCTAGCATCGTCCTCAATGCCTCACTGCTCTACAATGCATTCGTCGCCCAACACCTGGGCATCCAAAACAACAGTGTCTTACTGGACCTGCGCAATACCGCCGTATCCACCCAAGGCATCATCATCACCGACCCCATCGCGCCCAATGATCAAGACATTGTCGACGCGTACACAATCCGCCGCTGGATCATCCAAACAAATGCAGACATACCCGAAGGCACCACCCTCCAACTCTTTGCCAAAACGGGTTCTACGTACTTCACCGAATCGGATTGGACCGACTGGAACCCCATTGATCTCAACCACACCCTCCCATCGCCCCAAGGTCAATACCTAAAACTCAAATACATCTTCACAACAACCGATCCCTCACGATCCCCCATATTAAACGATGTCACCATCCAAGCCGAATTCGAATCCACCCATTTCGAACACCCGATCCAAATCACAGAACAGCACAACGAAACCCTCATTACTTCATCCTACGCTTTTGGCTACGAACAACAGGATGAGCCATCTATCCAATTTTTTGTCGAAACACACCACTTACGTGATCTCATTGCCGACAAGAAAAACGACCTTGAACGCTTTATTGCACTCAACCACTACATCGCCCAACTACCCAACACCCGTCAAAACATGTGGTCAGAAGCCTACCCCTGGACGCTCGATCAAGTTCTTCTCCAAGAAGGCGACCAACCTGCCATCAAAGGCCACTGCATGTCTTATGCCAGCGTCCTCATCTCTGCCCTCACCGGCTTGGGATACCCCGCACGCCACTGGGCCATTGAAGGGTTTCGATTTATGAACCACGAAATTGTCGAAGTCTGGTCCAATGACCTCAACAAATGGATCTACCTCGACCCCTCCCTCGACCAACACTACACCGATCCCCAAACAGGTACCCCCCTCTCTCTCTTAGAAATGCACAACATCTTCACCAACACATTCTTCGAAGAAGGCGAAACGCTCCTCATGCCTATGGATCAACAGCGTGAACGTGTCAAAGAAAAGGGCGGCAAAAACGCCCCCATCCACTGCCAAGACCAAGGCTACCACTACGGCACCCTCACCACCAATTACGACTGGGCCTGGCTCCACGGCTACCTCGCCGCAGGCTTCCTACGCCTCACCACCCGCAACAACTTTCACTCCCAACCCACCCCCGCTTTTGATTTCTTCGGCGAAGGCAACGACCAAGACCACGGCTTCCCAAGCTGGACCGACCCCAAAACCCCACCCAGAACCGACCAAGTCAAAATCTTCAGCGGCCGCAAACGCGACTTCTACTGGACCCTCAACCAAGCTGCCTACAAAACAACCCGCACCACCGAAACCACCCTCAAAATTGAACTGTCCAACACCCAACCCTTCTTCTCTCACTACCTCGTGACCGCCAACAATATTTCAAAAAAGACGAATAGTAATACTTATATATTTACCATCCAAAAGGGTGAAAACACTTTCTCAGTCACCCCAATAGATAAATGGGAAAAATGGGGCGTCAATAGTCATTTCACTGCTATATTTTAAGATTATTCAAAGAATATAAAAAATGTTTCCAGTAAGCAAAAAAGTAACTGAACACGTCAGCAATGACAGTAAACTCCTTATCGCTGACAAATCCCCCTGCGCCCCCTTTGGAAAAGGGGGAAGGGTATGGTTTTGGTTTTGCAATGGGCTGATTTCAAAATACACAATTTATTGTGCTCAATTACTTACCTCTCAATTAACAACCCTAATCACCCTTACAATCCGTCAACTTATCAGTAAAACATATCAAGCACAGCGCACTGTTCCCATTGCGACTGCACTCCTTAAAAGCGCTACCTCCGTAGGCCACTGCCCCCATTGCGTCCTCTAAAGGTATTTGCGCTGTGCAGCCCCCCCGGCACTTGAGGGGCGGCCTTTTTTGCTTACTTTTTTTGGCTGCTGAAAAAAAGTAAGTCGCCGAAGGCAGAGCAAGTAAAAAGCACCCGATCTCATCAATCAGGTGCTTTCTCTTTTTAGTTTTTACGCTTCTTGCTTTAGGAAGGGTTGTCTTTAAGGCGCGTTCCGTGCCCTACCCGTCAACCCGCTCACCCAACGCACAAGAAGCCGGTGTCCCATCCGCCTCCACAAACACCTTCCCAAACTCTTCCTTACTCACCGCCCGCGTGCTTTCACCCCGATACTGAAACTGCAACGCCCTGCGACGTCCCGCACTGCTATTTGGAGGTGTCTGATGGGGCAGCATCGAAGAAAAGATCATCGCACCACCCGCCTTTAATTCAACTGGAATCGCATCAGAATAATCCAAACGTCCCGGCACAATCTGGCAATCAATTGTATGACAATGTTTAAACGCGCCTTTCACGTGCATACCTTGCAACACGTGCATACACCCATTTTCAATCGTCGCATCATCCAACGCAATCCACGCCGTTGCCAGTGCCTCTAAGGGCAACCAGTTAAAATACGCATTGTCTTGATGCCACGGTTTTTCAGACCCAATAAAAGGCGGCTTTGACAACGCCATTGTACCTTTCAAAACAGCGCGTTCACCCAACACACTTTCAATAAATCCTTTGGTACGATCATGTTTGATCAAAGCCTGAAAAATAGGATGTTGATCTTCATATCCGTGCATCTTCCGAAACTTTGCTTCGGCTTCATCCACTGTCAAATCCATTGGATTCAAACCCGGTTCATAATGAATACCAAACCCGCTATCTGGCGTAATAAGACTCATGCCCGAATAATTCTTTGTTGCTTTCGGGTTCGCTTCACGCACCTGTGCCCGACCCGCTTTTGCAGCTTCATACTGCCGCGCATGAACCACCGTCAAAGCGTCTTTGGCAGCTTCAACCTCTTCGGTCGTCAACACATTTTCAAAAGCCAAATACCCATCGCGATGAAACTGCGCAACCAACGCCGCATCCAAAACATCAGGACAATCTGAAATTGTAGGTATCGTCAAAGCCATAACCGTCTCCCTAAGCCAATTTCTGTTGAGCCACAGTGCCATTCGCTGACGAACGCACCTCATACCCACGGGCCACCAATTCATCACGCAACCGATCTGCTGTGGCATAATCTTTTGCGATACGTGCATCATCAATCTGTTTGCAAAGCCCTGCCACGTCCCCATCATCTGTCGATTCTTCATCCGCATCCAAATTGGCAATGCCCAACACCGAATCCAATTTCAGGAACACACCCAAAGCCTCTTTGGGATCTTCCACTTCTTTGCCAATCCACATATGCATCACCGCCAATGCCGCACTGATGTTCATATCATTGGCCAACGCACCTAAAAACGCCTGAACCACAGGATGGTCATTGCCCACGTCTGCAGCTTGATGACCCGCCGATTCTGAAACGCGCTGCCCAAACTCCGTAAACCGACGCACCACATTCGCCGAATCTTGAATGCCTTTTTGCGTGAAATTTGTCTGCGTACGATAATGGGTCTTAATCAACTCAAAGCGCAAAACCGACGGATGCACTGCTCTACCAGTCACACGCCCTTCAAGCACATCACGCGCCGTATAAAAGTTCCCCTTGCTCTTGGACATCTTCTCACCATCCACCATCAAAAAACGCGGATGAATCCAATAGCGCGCAAATTCCGAATGGCCCGTGGCAGAACAAGATTGGGCAATTTCACACTCGTGATGGGGGAAAATATTGTCTTCACCACCCGTGTGAATATCAATCACCTCTTTTTCCAACAACGCCATTGCCATCGCAGAACACTCAATGTGCCACCCCGGATAACCCGCGCCCCACGGTGAATCCCACTTCATAATGTGCGTCTCATCGGGTTTCCACAAAAAGAAATCGGCTGGGTGGCGTTTAACCGCCTGGTGCTCAGAGGTAATGCGCCCCCCCGAGCCCTCAATCAAATGATCCAACGTATTGCCACTCAACCGCCCATAGTCCGAAAACGACTGCACACTAAAATACACCACACCATCATCGGCAACATAAGCATGATCCTTATCAATCAGTTTCTGAATCAACGCTTTCATCGCATCCACGTGCTGTGTCGCGTGTGGCATATTGTTTGGATAATCTTGTGCCACTTTCATGCCTAGCGCACACGCATCTTCAATAAACGCTTGTGTAAAATACTGTGCCACCTGATACGGATCATCAGGGTCAGCAATCGCATCATCAGGTAAATCACCCGATTTCTTGGCTTCTTTCAATTTACGCGTGGCCACCGCCATTTTGTCTTCGCCTGTTGCATCGGCCACATCATCATCGGTCATATGTCCCACATCGGTAATGTTCATCACCTGATGTACATCATAACCTGCGCACGCTAAGAACCGACGCAACAAATCGGAAAACAAAAAGGATTTAAAATTGCCAACATGCACAAAGTCATAAACCGTTGGCCCGCACGAGTACATTGTGACCTTGTTGGGTTCCAACGGTTCAAAAGGTTCTTCCCGGTTGGTCAACGTATTATAAAATCGAATATCCATAACGCCTATTCTACATTTTGAGTTTAAAAAGAATCCTCTAATTCAAATCCGACGGTGTGATATCCACACCATCTTCAATATCAATATCAGGGAAAGGATCATCAAACAAAGTCCAGTCCATCTCCATTTCTTCATCGGTCAACAAACATGCATTCAGTTCTGCGATAATCATCTCGTCATCCAACTCCACACCAATAAACACAATCTCATTCTTGCGATCACCCCACAAAGGGTCCCACCCTTCGCGAACTTCAGGATAGGCATCCAACACTTCTTCGCGTTCAGCAGAAGGTAAATCGACCAACCAATCGCCGCCATCTTCAATCTGAATCGATGAACCCGCCTGCCCCATAATAATCACCAAATCATTCCGCGTGGCAAACCACAAAAACCCCTTTGACCGAATCAACCCTTCCGGCCATCGATTTTCAACCCAATCAAACAGTCTTTCCGGATGAAAAGGGCGATGCTGACGATAGACAAAAGACGAAAGACCATAGTCCTCTGTGTCATGATCATGATCATCATGAAGCTCTATAACATGTTCGTGCTCAAGATCATGTTCTGTTTCAAGTGCTTGAATCCACCCTGCAGAAGAGGCCACTTTTCCAAAATCAAACAAGTCTGTATTTAAAATTTTGGAAGGCTCAACACGCCCATTTTCAGCCCTTACAAATATCGCTTCAGGTTGCAACTTTCGCAACATCGCTTCAAGCTGATCCAAATCTTTATCGGCCACCAAATCACACTTATTCAAAATTAACACGTTGCAAAACTCAATCTGATCCACCAACAAATCCACCACCGTGCGATGGTCACTCCCATCTACGCTTTGCTGGCGTTCTAACAATGTTTCACCAGAAACAAAATCTTCCCAAAATTGATGTGCGTCAACCACAGTCACCATACAATCCAACCGACAAACCTCAGACAGCTTATGACTCACGGCATCATCCAAAAGGGCAAATGTTTGTGCCACAGGCATCGGCTCAGAAATGCCTGTTGATTCCACTAAGATATAATCGTAACGCCCCTCTTGTGACAACCGCATAATTTCTTCAACCAAGTCTCCACGCAAAGAACAACACACACACCCCGTGGTCAGTTCAACAATCTTCTCTTCTGTCCGTGAAAGGGTGGTCCCGCGTTTGACAAGCTCTGCATCAATATTCACCTCACTCATGTCATTCACAATCACAGCCACCTTCATGCCTGCACGATTGTTCAAAACATGGTTTAACACGGTTGTTTTTCCAGCGCCCAAATAACCACTCAACACCGTTACAGGAATGCGTGGTGTACCCATCTTTCACTCTCCAATATCACATCGCTTCACTTTTTGAAACCACAACAGCATCTTCTGCCGTATATCGATGATAAATCAAATAAACGCCCACCAATACCAACCCCATACTCACCCACTGATGCACGGTAAGCCCCAACAATACTTCGGGGGTACGCCGCACAAACTCAACCGAAAACCGAGCAACCGCCATCAAAATCAAATACAACCCAAACAACATGCCGGGTTTCAACCGATCGCGCAATGCCCATAAAATGCCATAAATACAAACCATTTGCAACATTTCATAAATGGGCGTGGGATGCACATGGTCTAAAGTCGGCACAGCACCATTTGCATACGTTTTGCCCCACGGGACATCGGTTGGCACCCCATAACACCCATCCCCCGAAAGCTCGCACCCACCGCGCCCAAAAAAATAGCCAACGGCCAAAGCAGGTGCAATGGCATCCAATGTTGCCCAATCCAATGCCCCGTGCCGTCGAAGCGTCCACAATACCACCGCAGCGGCCCCAAAAAACCCACCATACCACGCCAATCCATATCCTGAAAAGACAGCGCCCAATGGATCGGCCCAAAACGTTTGCGGGTATTCCATCAAATGAAATACCTTGGCACCAATCACACCACCGATCATGACCGAAAACACAATGCGATCGGCCAAATCCCGATCTAGGTTACGATACCCCAATTCACGCCGTAAAATCCACAAGCCACACAAAAACCCAACGGCCAACATCACGCCATAGGTGGCAATGCGAATGGGGCCAAATTCAAACAAAATAGGAGACATAAACGAACCACCATAACGAAGTTAAATACCCAGTTTGACATGAAGATATATAAAAACCAATATCTCACAAGCTATTAATATACACAATGTTCCAAGGGGCAACAAGCCCAGCCATTGCGTCCTTGTGCGATCCCCAAATCTCGACCGATCAACACTTCCCAAAGTTTTTCTTTTGCTGTGTTCATAAATTACCTATTTTGCAGACAAATGGCAGCCATTAAGCACAAACACACACAGGAAGGACAATCACATGTCCAATGAAACAAACAAACCCATCGACGAAAACGATCCTAAGAACATCAAGATCGCACATCAAATCCGATGGGATGCCACCGACAGCGATCTGTTATTTTACCAACAAATTGGCATGCGTTGGGTTCAAATGAGTTGGGGGCGAGAACGACCAGACCTCGATCAGATGCGCCAACTCCAAGAACGTCTGTTACAATACGATATCCAAATCTACAGCGGGCGACACGACGCCTATCACAGCCTCAAAATTCAGCTGGGCCAACCTGGGCGAGACGAAGACATTGAAACCTTCACCACCTTCATTCGCGCATTAGGCGCACTCAACATTCCCGTGTGCGTCTACGACTTTCACCCCGCCAACACCTACACCACCCACCGCGTTAAACGCCGAGGTTATTCAGCCCGTGCATTTGACCTTGAAAAATTCCACACAGAAATTGAGAAAAACAAGTTCGACCGAGAGTACCCCGTCGAAGAAATTTGGGACAACTACACCTATTTCATCAACGCCATCTTACCCATTGCAGAAGAAGCCAATGTCACACTCGCCCTTCACCCCGATGACCCACCCGTAGCCGTGATGAACGGCGTAGGCAAAATCGTCACCCATTATGAAGGATATCGCCGCGCCGAAGAAATTTCGGGTGGCAGCAAAAACTGGGGCCTGCTCTTTTGCGTGGGCACCTGGTCTGAAGGCGGCGATCAAATGGGCAAAAACGTTCTCGAAATGATCGAGGACTTTGGCAGCAGAGGCAAAATTGCCGAAATACACTTTCGCAACGTCAGCAGCACCATGCCCTATTTTGAAGAAACTTTTCCCGATGATGGATATGTAGACATGAGCCAAGTCATGAACGCCTTGCGAAAGGTCAACTTCAACGGCATCATCATACCCGATCACATTCCTCTATTGGATGGTGACGACAACAGCCGATCAGGTCTTGCATATTGCATCTCTTACATGAGAGCACTCCTTCGCCAAGCCAACAAAGAAATCGGTTAACATACACGCGACAATTACGGCACGCTCATTCCATAAAAAACGCTGGGCAAAAACTGCCCAGCGTTTTTATATTTTCATCTGAAATCCATCACGTAATCAAAAAAACTGAAAGGCATTCTGAGTCTTTTCTTAAACCAAACCATTTATCATACCCAACAATTCTTGGAATAAAATGATTTGGCCATAATTCCATGCACATCTAATTCAATTCGCGTGGAATTTTAAAGGACGCCCGTTTTTATACGTTCATTCGTTGTGAGAAGCTTTGCAAAGAGAGAATCCAGCATATTGCGGAAGACCCGAGCGGCCATGTCCACATCGTTTTTCAGTAACACATCAAATTGGATCTTACTCACAAAGATCAATGTGGCCTCTTGGGTGACTTTAACAGTTGCAGATCGAGGTTGATTGCCTACCACACCCATTTCGCCCACGATATCCGCTGGTTTAATCCGCGCGATCTCAGTTTTTCCATCTTGCACGACCAGTTCACCAACCAGCAGGATATACAATCCTACGCTTCGGTCACCTTGCCGAAATAAAGTGTGTCCAAATGGATGCGTCTCAATATTACCAGCTTTGAGTAATTGTTGTATTTGATAAACAGACAAACTTTTCAGAAACGGAATTTTCTCGACAATCTTGAGGTGTCGCGTGACATCAATCTTGGCCATAGTTGGCGGTTCCTCAGGTTAATGATCAATCTGCTTAGATCACAAGAATTGTTTAGATCTTTACTTGACTATTTGTCAATTTCACGACACTAAACATAATGTCACCAAAATCCTAAAATAGCAAGACTGATTATATAGTTAGTTTGTGCGTATTTCCTGAAATTCATAGGTGATTGTACCTACAAAAACAGGTCCCTCTTGCTTAAGCATAAAAAAACGCTGGGCAATTTTAGCCCAGCGTTTTTTTATTTTTCATCTAAAATCCATTGCGTAACCCAAAAAATTATGCGTTCATCCCCTCTTGAGCACATTTCATGATCAAATCCCCATTATGCTGAAACACTTCTGCCGTGAGCCCTTCAATCGCAATCCAACTCGGCTCAGTGGCCTCATCATCTTCAATGTTTTCTTCCGTTGCAAGTTCAAATGACAACGGCTTACACCGATAAAAAAAACTCAACCCATGAAAAGCCAGATCTTCAGGATCATAATAAAAACACCGTTCCCTAAATTCGAGAAATTCTCCCACTTCAACCGCCAGACCGGTTTCTTTTGGATCAATCCATAAACCGCTGGCCGAAAAGACAATCGCTCTTTCGGCACCGATTTTATCTCACCATAAAATGTCACACAATCTATCATCTTGAATATGCCTTCTAATTGAATTTTAAACTAGGTTACCCCTTAAAACCAGCTTCCTTGTGGGCACCGTCACAAAAAGGTTTGTTTTTTGATGCCCCGCAGCGGCACAACGTATAGTGATCTGTCGACAGAGGTTTCCCTTCGTTTAAAGCAATCTTTCCGCGCACGTGAAGGGGGCCGTCTTTTGAAATAACAATCTCAGATTCGGAAAAATATTCGTCCTGCAACTCGCTGTTCAGCCGGTAGGCCAATGATCCGGAAGGACACTGGCGAATGATCTCAATAATCTTTTCCTTGTCTTCTGCGTCGGGTACTGACACCCGTTCTTCGCCTTCCCACTCAAAAAACACCGAAGGAATGCCATTCACACACGCACCAGCGTGGCAGCAGATGCCAATGTTGTCAACAATGGTGAGTTCCGCTCCTGCATATTCCTTTGTCTCATAAGTTTCTTCGCGTTCCAACGCGCCAGTAAACCCGATGTCTTTATGGGTTCCGTCACAAAAAGGTTTGTTTTTTGATGCGCCGCAACGACACAGAGCGATCACATCTTTGGCCATCTCAATGGGCTGGTTTTGATCGTCGAACAAGCGTTTGAGATTTTTGACAATAAAAGGTCCCTTATCCGCGATATCTATAGTTGGTTTCTCATCTGACATTTTCGGCCTCCAAGGTGATATGTGTGATGGTTTAAACAACTTTTCTAACCCGCCAATTTAACACCGCAACAACACCCGCAGCAAACAACGCCAAACCCTGCAAAACAAAACGCGTGCTCCCAGAAGGCGTTAAAAAAAGAAACAGCGCAGCAACAAACAAAACCGCACGCTGCCACCCATTCAAAGACGCAAACCCAAACCCCGCAACCGACGCAGCCAACGGCACAATACCCAACAAAGTTATCAATACATTACCAATCGTGGCCAACCAATCATCAGAAAGCAAAAGCAACTCGGGGTGCAACACAAACGCATAAGGCAGCGCAAACCCCACCAACGCAAATCGAAACGCCGCAACACCCGTTTGCATAATACCCGCATTTGCAATCGCCGCCGCTGTATATGCCGCCAACGCAACTGGCGGTGTCACCATTGACATCATGCCAAAATAAAAAATGAACAAATGCGCCGCCAACGGCACAATGCCCAAATCGTCCAGTACCGGCCCCACAAGCGTAGCCATCAACAAATAACACACCGCCGACGGCAAACCCATGCCCAAAATAATAGTCGAAACCATCAACAACAGCAATGCCAAAACCAAATTATCTTGCGCCAACGGCAACAACGTACTCGGCAACTTTGCCCCAATGCCCGTCAGGGTTACCACACCAATAACAATGCCCACACAAGACGCCGCCGCAATCAGCGACACACCCGAGTGCGCCGCACCTTCCAACGCCTTCACAACAGATCGCAAACCCACGCGCGTGTGCACACTAAATGCACTGCTAATCAACACCCCAACCAACGCCACACTCACCGCACGAAACGGCGTATACCCCAACAGGAGCAACACAATCAACACCACAAATGCAACCAAAAAAACAAAACCCTGAGCTCTTGGCGGTCGCTCAGTCTCTATTTCACTTTGTGCTGCCACACCAATACGCTTGGCATAAAAATGAACACTCAACAAAATGGCCACATAATATAAAATAGCCGGAATCAACGCCGCCTTCACAATTTCCAAATACGTGACCGCGGGTTCAACTATCTCAAGCATCATATACGCACCCGCGCCCATAATCGGCGGCACCAATGCGCCCCCCGAACTGGCCGCCGCTTCAATCCCCCCAGCCACAGTGGCCTTAAAACCAGCCGAACGCATCATCGGAATCGTAAACGTACCCGTTGTTGCCGTATTGGCCACCGCACTGCCAGACAACGACCCCATCATCCCCGAAGCAACCACCGCCACTTTGGCCGACCCACCCGTGCTGTTGCGAAACAAACGCCGCGCCGTATTCAAAATATATCCCGTCGCACCCGTCTGCTCCAACACCGTGCCAAACAACACAAACAAAAATACGTACGTAAACATCACCTTCAAAGCAATACCAAACACACCCTGAGACTGCAAAAAAGTCTGTGAAACAACCCGATGCCAAGGGTAACCCCGATGTGGAAACAACCAATCGGGCATCGCATACCCATACGCTGCATAAAGTACAAAAGCCAGCGCAAGCAACGGCAACGTCAACCCAATCGCCCGACGCGTAGCCTCCAAAACCAAAACCAACCCCACCAACCCCACAAAGTGATCCAGCCCATGTTCCATTCCCGCTCGGTTACCCAGTGACACACCGTCTAACCAATACGCCTGAAACAACGGCTCCGTCTGAATGAGCACATACCCAAAACAAAAAAAGACCGCCCCAGCAAAAATAAAATCCAATACCTGAAGCGGTCTGTTCTCTGCCACACGCGGGTGAATCGGAAACTTCAAAAACACAAGGCACAACCCCAACATAGCAAAAACAGCCAATTGCGATTGCGGCGTCAACTGCGCATAATTGACCTCGACCAAAATGAAAGCACTCAACAAAATGGCCAAGATGCGAAAGAACCCATTTTTAAATGTCATATTGATCACAACGATTCCCAAATCCCAATCTCTTTAAAATACTTAATCGCACCCGGGTGAAACGGGGTACCCGTATCGCGAATCACATTCTTTGGGTTAATCGCTTTGCCCGCCGGGTGTTTTTTGACCACTTCGGCACGGTGTTCATACAACGTCTTGGTAAACTGATACACCGTCTCTTCGTCCAAACTCGCACGCGTAATCAAATGCATCGACCCCACATTCATCCCAGCAAACGCCTCGGTTTGCCCCCGATATGTATTGGCCGGAATGGTTGCTGCAAAAAAGAACGGATACTTTTTAAACAGGCTCTCTTTGGCCGCCACATCAAACGGAATAAAATAAATATCTTGAGACGCACTGGCCTGCGTAATCGACGCTGTCGGTACAGCACCCCCCAAAAAGGCAGCAGCAGCAGACCCATCGGCAAGCATATCCACCGCACCCGCTTGCGTATTATAAAGCGGCGTAAAATCGTCATACGTCACGCCGTGTGCTTCCAAAATGGGCTTCAAAAAATATTCAAAACCCGCACCCGCCGGTCCCACAGCAGCGCGCTTCCCCTTCAAATCGGCAAGCGTTTTGACCCCAGAGTTTTGGGGCGTAATGAACAAAGCAATATTCGGTGCCAATGTCATCACCGCCTGAACACCCTGCTTTTCTCCCCAATCACCTTCACCACGAACCGCAAAATAAGAAATAGCCGCATTCGCCAACGCAAAGTCCAATTCCCCACTCGAAAGACGCCGAATATTCTCCTGCGTCCCCTTCGTCGCTTCCGCCGACACGTTCCAAGCCTCTAAGTGATCATCCACAACCTGAGAAATCGCCCCCCCCACCACAAAAAACGCACCCCCTGGCGGTGCCGTACCCACACTCAAAAACTGCCGTCCCGAAGCCGGTTTCCCAGCCTGATCCTGTGGTGCCCCACACCCCATCGCAACACATACCAGCAAGCTACCAAAAATCGAAAATCCATTCCGAAACATAAAAACTCCCTTTCAAAAACGTTCAAAACGTATCCAACACCTTCTACTCCGTCACCTCTTCTTCAATACAATACAAATGCGATTCACCCCTCAAATACAGCACATCACCTATAATCACAGGAGACGCCGCCATACCTTCGTCTAACGTATTGGATCCCAACACTTCAAACGCAGTGCCATTCTTAATCACCAACGTGGTCCCCCCCAAGTCAGAAATATAAACCCGATCGTTAACCCCCACCAACGACGCATAAACCCGACGCATCCCCTCTAAACGTTCAGGCCCGAAATGTACCTGACCCGTTTTGGCATCGTAACAAGACAAAATACCGTTTCGATCTTTTAAGAAATACAACTTATCGCCATAAAGCAATGGAGACGACACATAAGGCGTATCACCAGCCAGCGACCATAAAATCGCATCAGAACCGGTAATATCACCTTTGGCCTTATCCAACACAATGGCCTGAAGAGCAGGTCTACGATGCCCACTCATAACATAAACAATCCCATCGGCGTATACAGGCATTGGAATCACATTTGAGCCCAAACCACTACACTCCCAGATCAATTTCCCTGTTTCAAAATCATAACTCCGCGTTTTGGAAGACGCGCCAATCACCACCTGATGTTTGCCTTTGTGTGCAATCACCAAAGGCGTAGACCACGATGTCTGCTCACTTCGTTCATTACGCCAAATTTCTTTGCCCGTTTTTTTGTTTAAAGCCACAATAAACGAATCGCCTTCGTGATCCCAATTGATAATCATGGTATTGCCATAAATAGTGGGTGACGTACCTTCGCCAAAACTGTTTTTGACAGTCATCTTTCCAAAATCTTTTTCCCACTTCAAATTGCCATCCATATCCAAACAATAAAGCCCTTGTGAGCCAAAAAAGGCATAGAGATATTCCCCATCTGTAATGCCTGATGTAGACGCAAACGAAGCCGTTTGATGCATGCCTTCATGTGGATTTATCTCCCGCACCACTTTTTCCCAAATGACGTTTCCTTTGATGCGATCTAATGCAATCACTTTATACTGATAAACATTGAGAGGCGCAGAACGGCCCTCCTCTGCGGAACCTTCCACTGTCTTTTCGGTCTGCACAGCCGTTTGCACATAAATACGATCTTCCCACACAATAGGTGTGGCATGTCCCAAACCCGGGATCTTCGTTTTCCACCGAATATTCTTGCTCTCGTTCCACTCGATAGGCGGATTACCCTGATCAACCAATCCATTTTCATTGGGCCCACGCCAATGTGGCCAATTGGCCTGTGCATCCCCCCAAACCAATGCCAAACAAACAACAGTCAAAACAAAACTCAATCGTCTCATATGTTACTCCTTATTTATGATATCTTGCAACCTAACAAGCAAAACATCTGTCCAATGAAGGGTTGTCAAATCACCTTCCCCTATATACACTTAAAGAGATTTGAATAAGAATTCATTTTGTAGTCTATCATTTCTAAGAGGTTTTCATGTCCAATCCTACCAAACCCATTCGCTGGTGGCCGTTACTCCTTATTGGCGCACTCTTCGTTTTGGCCCTTTCCATCTTCTGGATACCCGACAACCCCAATCGTCAAATTCAAGTCATGAGCACTTTGGGTGTTTCTCTGCTCGGCTTTCTTTTGACCCTCATTTGGTTTTTTGGGTTGGCCCGTTTCAACAACACCATCCGTCTACGAGGTCTTGCAGCACTCGCCATACTCATTGGACTCACGGCCACTTTGTTTCGCATCAGTGGATTCACGGGTGACTTAGTACCAAATCTCGCATGGCGCTGGTCATCTAAATCCTTTGTCTCTGGTGATACACCCTCTACACGCAATCTGCTCACAAACTACCCACAATTCTTAGGCCCTCACAGAAATGCCACACTAACCGACATTCATATCAATCCCGATTGGGATCAACACCCACCCAAATTACTTTGGCGAAAATCGGTTGGTGAAGCCTGGTCGGCTTTTGCTGTTTTTAAAGAATTTGCCATCACCCAAGAACAGCATGATGATGATGAAGCCGTCGTTTGTTACGATCTTCTAACAGGACAAGAAAAGTGGCGGCATGAGGACACCACACGCTTTCAAAACCCCCTCGCAGGAATTGGCCCCAGAGCCACACCCACAATAGTCGACAATCGGGTCTACACCCTTGGTGCAACAGGCATACTCAACTGCTTAGATCTATCTACAGGTCAAAAAGTATGGTCCCGTAATATCTTAAAAGATACCCAAGCCAATGTACCCGAATGGGGTCTCAGCGGTTCACCGCTCATTTTAAATGACAAAGTGATCGTCAGCCCTGGCGGCCCAAACAACCAGTCTCTCATGGCCTACCACAAAAACACGGGTGAAATCATTTGGGGAGGTGGCAACAAACAAGCCGGATACAGTTCGCCCAGTTTGGCCACAGTGGCACAAACCGATCAGATTCTCATTTTCAACAACCGCCAGGTTGCGGGTCACGATCCCACATCAGGCCAACTCCTTTGGCAGCATCCTTGGCCCAATTCGCAACACGTCGCACAGCCCGTTCCCATATCCGATGATCGTCTTTTTGTCTCATCGGGCTACGGCGTGGGCAGCCAGCTCATTCAAATCACACAAAATGACCCAGGACAATTTTCGGCAACCACCCTTTGGAAAAACAATCGCCTCAAAGCCAAATTCACCAACGTTGTTCACAAAGACGGTTACATCTACGGCCTTGACGATGGCATTCTCGTCTGCTTAGACATTGAAACAGGACAGCGCAAATGGAAACGTGGTCGCTACGGCCACGGACAAATCATCTTAGTCGAAGACCTCTTGCTCATTCAAACCGAACACGGTGATGTCGTACTCGTTGAGGCCACACCCGAAGACCACAAAGAACGTGCACGTTTTCCCGCTTTAGACAGCCGCACCTGGAACAACCCCACCTTTGCCGCACCCTATTTGCTCGTGCGCAACGACCGTGAAGCCGCCTGTTACGAACTCACACTCAACCAGTAATTACTGTTCCAAATTCACACAAATCAACTCTTCATCATTCCGCACAAAAACGTGTTTATATGCATAAGCCGGATGTGTCCAACACACACCGCCTCGGCGATTCAATTGCCCTTTTGTCGGCGCAATCAATTGCACACGACTGATCACATCCAGCCCCTTGGGTGACAACTTTGTAACCAGCAACTCACCCCGCTCAGTAAACATCCACACCCGATCCTCATGCGGCGTAAAATGAATGGTGGCCCAACGCGCCTTTGGCACCGCCGTCAAATCTTCCCATACCCGATCGCCCGTCTTCAAATCTAAACACCGCAACTCGCCATAACTGTCCACACCATAAATGTAATCGTCTAAAATGACAGGCGTTGAAATAATCGAGTGAATCGCCTCTGTCTTTTGCTCACTCTCTCCGCGCCGAAACCACACCGGCTCAACAGCAAGTCGATCTTGATGTAGCTTCAGCAACAACGCCCCATCATAAAATGCAGTGAAGAACAGCATATCTTCATACAAAACGGGCGTCGCAACACTCAAAACCATTCTTGTAGGTGCCCACGCATGTGTCCAATAAACCGCACCTGTTTGAGGATTTAACCCTGCCACACGCGCACCCGTCCAACACACCACGACCCGTTTCCCCGCCTGATCAAT
>JBLHJX010000093.1:0-18176 GCA_047619225.1 Candidatus Latescibacterota bacterium | reverse complement strand
GGAATGGGCAAACGATCAAAATCATTCTCTGCCCGATATGTCGCGGGTGTGGTTAACAAATCTAAGATCTGTTGTATTTTTTGACCCGAAAAAATGCCCTGCGGCAACCGCGGCGTAAAATCTTCCAAATGCACAGCAATCAAACTGCGATCACTCCCCTGTTTATGGGTCGCATTTAATAATCGCCGGTCGGGCCGATCATCGGTTATCTCGCCCCAATCAATGGCCGTTACAATACGCGCAACATCATCGGCAGAATAACCCACCGCATACAAACCACCCACCAGAGCACCATAACTTGCGCCAACGATCATATCAATTGGCACACCCGCTTTTTCCAATGCGCGCAACACACCAATATGAGCCGCCCCTCGTGCACCACCTCCACTGAGCACCAGCGCAACCTTAGGTCTTTCTTGAGCAAATGCAAAAAAGGGCTTCCCCAAAACAAGAAGCCCTATCAAACTCAAAAATAAATATCGCCAAAAATGAATCAACAACCTCAACCCCATTCAGATGGATGCATCAACCCAATCAGATCGATATTGTGTCACAAATGCATTAAAAAATGCACGCGAAGTCTCATCTAACCCATCCAGATAACCCGGCTCTAAAAACCATGGTTGATGTGAAAAATAATCGCTCATTGGCACATCGGCACGTGTATAAGTAAGCATCAACGTATGGCGCAACAGATCTGCATGATAACGGCCCCGATGCAATCCCGCCGCATTAAACCCAACAGCATCACCCGGCTCAAGTGACACACGAATCGCATGGGGCATCGCATTCGATTTGTTATGGCCCCCCTCATCTGCTTTGCGAATAAGATATTCTTCATCCGTATCCCATCGCAGATGGGACCTCGGCACAAACTCCACATCATCACTGGCCACCAGTGCCACTTGCAATTGTACACCTGCACCAAATCCCTGCCGCGACAAAATCTTCTCGCGCTCTTCCGCATCCGTCTCCGAGCGAAACTGGGTATCGCGATGCCAATTGCCGTCTCGGCTGTTTTCTTGCGGATTAAAAAACAAACTCGTACACCGAAACATCGGCTCACCCTGCAAAATAGTGCGCACCAAATCTAACACACGCACATCGGCAACCGCATGCATCAAATCATGCAATCCATCCCGACCATCGCTAAAATAGCCTGAATGATTCAAATGACGCATCACCGTAGATTCAAGCCCACCACCCGGCTCTCCCTTTTCGGGGTTGCACACGCGCCATTGTGCCAACACATCAAAACAAATGTCGCGCAACCGAGCTGTGTGGTTCGGGTCAAACAGCTCCCGAACCACCACATAACCCTCTTCTTCCCACTGCTTTTGTAATTCTCTATCGATCATCGCGTCTTAGATCCAGCCAGTCCAACTCGGCTTCACTCAACTTCAAATTTAACGCTTCAATATTGGCTTTGCATTCGTCTGGGTGAAACACACCAACCAAAGAGAAGATGTTCAGCGGTTGATTTAAAATAAAGGCCAGCCCAATCTGTGGCACACTCAAACCTTTCTCAGCAGCCAATTCACCCGCACGATCCAACCGTTTGAAGTTCTGCTCATAACAATAGGCCTCCACGCAAGAACTCGGCAAATTCTCTTTATAACCTTCAAACGTCTCGCGTGTAAACCGACCCGAAAAGAACCCTTGCGCCAAACTCGACCATGTAAACAAAGGCATCTTCTGCTCGGCATACCAAGCTCTGTTGCCATCATTCTCGGGCCCACTTAAACTGATACAATCTGCCCAAGGCTCTTTCACTTGCTCAGCCAAACTGTAATTGGGGCTGCTCACTGAAAACGGCTCCAAATTGTGTTTATAAGCATATTCATTCGCTTCTTGAAGACGTGGCACCGTCCAGTTTGACCCACCAAACACACCAATGCGACCCGCTGCCTTGTGCTCGTTCAACACCTCCACAATAGGCCCCACTTCCACATCAAGATCATCGCGATGTAACACATAAATATCAATAAAGTCTGTGCGGCATCGCGCAAACGAATCGTGTAACTCAGAGGTGATATCAAAAGGGGTCACACGTTTGCGGTCACCACTGTGATGCCCACCCTTGGTCAAAATCACAACCTTATCGCGCACACCACGCGACTCAATCCACTTGCCCAACACACGTTCACATTGCCCGCCACCATAAATATGGGCGCAATCAAACGCATTCACACCCAACGCATACACGCCATCCAACAATTCAAAACCCTTTTCTTCTTCATCCGTCTTGAGCATAATCGTTCCGTGCAAAATTCGCGAAATAGGTTTGTCTACTCCGTCAATATTTCCATATTCCATTGGCATGTTTTCAATCCCTTTCTTAATGTTCGTTATTCATTCGTGTTTAAAACCCGTGGCAAAATCTCTTCAAGCTGTGCCAAAGGATCTTCCATACCCCGAATGGCCTGCACCCAAAAGTCAGGCTTCTCTAAATCCTGCCCAATACTTTGTTTGGCCACATTCTCACATGTATCGCTGCCCGTCAACCTCAAAAAATCTTCATACCGTGGCAAAAAATCTGCCCCTTCTTTTTGAAACAAAGCAAACAAACCCCGACTCAGCAAAAAACCAAACGTATACGGATAGTTATAAAACGTTGTACCTGTAATATAAAAATGGAGCTTAGAAGCCCAGAAATAAGGATCTTCACTCCCCTCCTCCAGAACGTCACCAAAAATACGGCGCTGTGTCTCAACCATCAAATCCTTGATTTCAGATACACTCAACTCACCCTTTTGACGGGCTTTGTAAAAAGCCTTTTCAAATTCAAACCGCACGGGAATATCCATCAAATAAATCGCCCCATGCCCCACTTCCATGTCCAACGTCAACGCCTTCTGTTTGTCAGAGACATCGGGATTCTCCAAGATCCCTTCGGTCAAAATCATTTCCCCAAATGTCGAGGCTGACTCTGCCAAGGTCATCGGGTAACGGGATGCAAAGGGTCGTTTGTCCCGCAAAACATAACTGTGAAAAGCATGGCCTGCTTCATGAGCCAACGTACGCACGTCACCAATCGTATCATTATAAGTCATATATATACGTGACTGCTTAATGTGCTTTGATCCAGTACAAAATGCGCCAGGGCGTTTACCTGGGCGTGGCTCCCACTCGACCCAATTGTTATCATAGACCCGCTGAACAAAATCACCCAACTCAGGATACGCCCGTGAAAACGAGGCATGCACCAAATCTTTACCTGCTTGCCAATCCAAAGGTTCATCATCAGACAAAGGCAACGGTGCACCCAAATCGTACCACGCAACTTTGTCGCGCCCCATCACATCGGCCTTCAATCGCAAAATGCGACGCCCCAATTCAATTTCGGAATGAATGGCCTCAAACATCGCATCCAACGTTTTTTGCGAAATCGCCGCCTGGAAACACGCCACATCTAAGAAATGATTCACACCCCGATGACCATTCAGTGTCAAACGTGTACCCGCAATGGCATTTAATGCCGATGCCGTCACATCAACAACCCCTTCCCATGCTTCATTCCCCTTCTCAAACGCAGCCTGACGAACCACCCGATCGGGTTTTTCCATCAATGATCGACGTTGTGACATGGGTAACCGCTCAGTCTTGCCATCGGGATAGACCATATCAAACTCAAGCTTGCTCGACACCGTATCATAAAGCCGCCCCCACGCCTTGATGCCATCCACACCCAAATCGGCGGCCAACCCCTCACGTGCCGAATCCATTGTAAACTGCGCATCACGCCGCATGCGCCCCAACGCATAAGCTGCATCATCTAAAGCCTCACGCGCAACAAACGCATCAAACACATCATCCGAAGCATCTTTCAAAGCACGCAACAATTCCACAGACAGTTTAGAAGCCTCAGCCCCCAAACGCGACAAACCAGCCTCTTCTTTGCTATACTCTTCGTTACGCGCATCCACAGAGGTTAGGCAACCCACATAGGAACCAATATGGCTAAATCGCATCATGAGATCTTCATACCGTACAAAAACATCTTCCCACGCATCTTGATTATTGGCATCTAACACTGCAAGGCCCGACGCTTTTTGAAGCAACTCAGCCAGATCTGCCTTAATCACCTCTTTAAAAGCAAGCATCTCTGGCCCATTAAACTCAGGGAAATAATCAGTCAAGTCCCAATTCATAAATCCTCCTATGCCAGATAAAACGGCTGACTCCAAGCACGCCGTGCACCACAATGTACTTCAATGCGAAAATACGTCAAATCGGGAATAGCCTCCCACACAAGATGAGATCCATCCACTTGATGTACCACATGGCCTTCTGGCCCAATAACCCGTATTTCTTGTGCAAATTTATCACCCATCACATCCAGCGTCTTACCATCAAAAAAAATCTGTTCAAATGCCGGATACGTACTGGCAAAAAAGGCACCCGCCTTAAGCTGTGCCACCAGCATCTGCCAAGTCACTTCTACCCCCTCATCCACCTGCACAGACACCCACCCATGTCCAGGTGTTGTATATTGACAATGAAAGTCATCCGTCGCAATGGCCCACATGTGTTTGCCCTGTGTCAACACATCATCCCAAATCGTCACATTGGCCGCCTCATCACACCCACGCCCTTCACGCAACCCATTAAAAATCTCTACAGCATGAGCAATATCAGCTGTGGCATGCACATTCTTTGCCCCATGATCATATTGCTGCGGATGACATACCGCCACAAAACCGCCCCCGTCGCGCAACGCTTGTGCCCGTTCACCAATATCATCCGATGGCATATCCGCCACATCAAAAACACCCAGTTCCAACATGTGATCCGTACTGCCATTCTCTTCACCAGGAATCAAAATCAAAGGAATCTGATCTTGCCAAGTACGCCATTGTTTCTCATCGGGTGCCTTATTGTGATCTGTGATAGCCATAAAATCATAACCCAAACTGGCAAACATCGGGCCACTCTCAGACACATCCATAAAACGCCCACAACATGTATGTCCATGTAAATTGCCACGCAACCAACGCTTTGAATCAGAATAAGGATTTATATACAAATCAAGCTCCTAAGTCAGGGGTCAGAAATCAGGGGTTAGGAATAAAAAAATCTGAAACAGCAAACGTACGACCATTTCCTAAAGGAAACAACGAGAAAGGAGATTCTTCTTCCTTCTTACCCCCCTAATCTATATCAAAATAATCCACATCATGTTCTTGCAAAATCCCATCAATAAACGATTCCCAAACCGCATTAGGATCCCAGATCTCTTGCATCGGACGTTTCGCTTCCGATGGATCAACACCCCGATAAATGATCCGATACATAAACATAAACGCCGATGCCCGCATATTCACCACACAATGTGTAAAAACCCGACTGTTCTGATGGGCGTTTAAAATATGGGCAAACAACTCAAAATCAGATTTTTTCGGCGCCGTCCAAACCACAGGGATATGCACATACCGCATCCCTTGCCGAGTCACCAACTCACCTTCATTGGGCAATGCCGTTTCAGAATCGGGCGTCCCCAAATAAATCACCGTTTCATATCCCGCCGCCTGAATATCGCCAAATTGCTCAACCGTCGGTTGCCCCGCCGACCCCAAAAGATCATCAATCTCAGTAAAATTCTTAATCCCCGACAAATCGGCCATCATATACTCCCATTATTAACAGTCAAGGCGCGCAGAACCGTGCCCCTACATCAAAACCCGCACAATCATCCGCAAAGAAAGCACAGTAATCAAAACCTTCAACCCCTTCTTAAAAACCTCTTCTGGAACATGCCCACGCACTTTTGTGCCGATATAAGATCCCAGTGTGGCAGAAGCGATCATCCCAATAATCAGCACGGAATAGGAACCAAAAGCAAAACCCAACACACCAAACAGACCGACCTTTAGCGTATGTGTCATTGTCATCTGTGTCGCATGTGTAATCACCGTGCGATCGCGATCTAAATTTTCCCGCAACAAAAAGGGCATATTCATCGGCCCCGACACACCGACAAAAAGAGACAAGGCCGTTTGAAACGCGCCTAAAATCACAAATTTAAACGGGAACCTCGCAATACCAGAAGGACGTGGCATCCAGGTGGTTATCAAAATGAAGATGCCCAAAAACAAGGGCATCATATCCCATTGCATATCTAACACAAGTTGCGAGCCCAACAACACACCCACCACCGCACCTGCCAAATATTGCCATATCAAACGCCACTCGATGTGCCGAAGACCCAAAAACACACGACTGATATTGCTCGAAATTTGCACCACACCATGTACAGGAATAATCGCAGCAACAGGGAGAAACCCCGGCATCAAGGCGATCAACATCACGCCGCCGCCAATGCCAGCAATGGCCGTCGTCATCGACGTGAAAAACGCCGCAACAATCAAAAACATCTCAGAGAGCGTTACCATATCATATAATGAGTGACCTCATCTCCTGTGTCTGGGTGTTGATCTGTATACCGATGATAGCGTGGGTGTTTAAAATCTTCCGTAGCATCCATCTGCAAATAAAACCGCTCCTTCATTTCATTACGCACATCCACTTCTTCTTCATACACATTGTTCAATTCATGTGGGTCATCCACAATATTGTACAACTCGCCATACGTCTTACCCGGGTAATGGATATACTTCCATTCGCGTGTGCGAATACACCGCTTGTCCACCGCTTCGGCAAACACACAATCGCGTCCACTGTCCGTACCGTCCCAAACAGGTTTTAAATCATGCCCCTGCACACATTCGGGCGCATCAATCCCCGCCAAATGAGACAATGTGGGAAACAAATCTATCGATTCCACCAACGCATCACAATCCTTCGCCTCTTGACCTGGCACCTTAATCAAACACGGCACACGCAACATACAATCCAACAAAAAAGGTGCCTTAGCCGGAATACCGTGATCACCCAAAAACTCACCATGATCAGATAAAAACACCACAACCGTATTCTCTGCCAACCCTTTTTTCTCTAATGTGTCTAAGAGCAAACCCACTTGCCAATCGATCTGAGACACCATCCCATAATACGCTGCCTTCATATTCCGATACGTCTCATCAGATGCCTCGGAAAATCCCTTAAATTTATGTTCCTCAGACCGAAAGTATAAACTGTATTCAACAGGCTTCTTCTCCAAATCATCCACCGCATTTTGAAACGGTGGCAACTGATCGGGATCATACATCGTTGCAAAACGCCCCGAGGGCACATACGGATGGTGCGGCCCATAAAATCCTGCCCACAAAAAAAACGGATCGTCGCCTTCAAGTTCTTCCAAATACTCAATACTCTTCATCCCCACATACGCATCAATATGACAATCCTCTGGCAAGTCAGAGGGCACAGCCCCTAAGTTCGCTCGGAAGTTTGGCAACGCATATCCCGTTTTATATTCATACCCCTGATCGCGCACATATTGCTCAAAGGGATTGGGATCATGCACTGTATAATCCCCATCGGCTCGTTCACTCCAACCCCGCCGAATACCCGATGCGCTTGAATGATCCAAATGCTTCTGAAATTTTTCCTGACCAATATGATGCTTACCCACACAAGCCGTCTGATACCCATGTTTTTTAAAATGCTCAATCATTGTCACTTCATTCTCACTCAGCCGAGAACCATTCCAACGCACCCCATGATTTTTGGGATAACGACCCGTCATAAACGTTGCCCGCGACGGTGCACATACCGGGTTTTGCACAAAACAATTGTTCATCCGCACACTCTCAGACGCCAGTTTGTCAATCGCAGGTGTTTGGATCACCTCATCACCCGCATACCCCAACGTATCAGAACGTAAGTGATCGGTCGTAATAAACAAAATGTTAGGTGCAGACATATATGCCATCCTTCAAAAAATTTAAATTTGGCCAGGTAATACATTCTCACATCGTGCTACGGGTACCCTCATTGCAGACACGTAACGCAGGGTGCTTCTGAGATTGCTTCAGAGACAACGAATCCTCAAGAGATCAGATCATCACTCAAAATGGTTGAACACCAAAATTTCTCAATAAATTCAATGATCAATTGGGTCCCCGCATCATGGCTCACATAAGGTGATTTTGCAGGATTATACATCGCATCGGTCAAATCGCGAATCAACGCAACCGACTTGCCCCAACGAACCATTTGTTTAATGGCAAACGTGCGATGCAACACACACATATTGGTATGCACACCCATAATCAGCATGTTGTCAATATTGTGATGCTGCATATAAGCATATACCTCTTTACCCTGATCCGAAATCACATCTCGACCTTCATCAATCTCAATACCCGCATGTTGCCGTGTCCAAACACGCGTATCCATCTTGTTCGGATCTTCCCCAGTGTCCGATCCCCCATCCGAATCATCCACGGGTAATGGCGGGTCTTCATGCGACAAATCTTCTGGCACATCCACAGGTGGTATATCCAACATCCGCTTTCGCGCAGGTGAATCCGCGTAAAAATTCAATGTGTTGGATGGTGCGTGTATAATGTGCACACCCTGTAATCTTGCAGACTTCACCACCTCATTCATGCGTGGCAACATAACCTCCAACCGCTCAACCGCACCTCGACACCAGTGGTTGTCCCATACATCACATAACAACAATGCAGTTTTTTCAGCTGGCCAATTTGCAATATTCTCACTTGTCTTCCACATACTGTGACCACTGTCATCTTGATCCAGCTGCTGCGTTTTTAACTTAAAATTTAACATATCATCTCCTTACAAAAACTTAATGTTGATGATATACAATGCCAACACCAACATCGCCACAAAGCTCAACCACAAAATCGAATCGGCTTTCCAGGTCGGTGCAATACGCTGATCCAAATGGGTATACCGCAAATAGATCGTACCACCCGCCACAATAGGCGCCAACATCGCCGATGCCATCCCGCCAATGGTCAACATCCACACAGGGTTCTCAATAAAGAAATAACTCAAAGACATAACCGTAGGTGATATGACGGCCCACATATTTCTCACACGCACACGCGCTTTATAATCTGTCGGATCGATCACACCCAACACACCCATACAATCGGCAAACGCCCGAGAACCCGCGCCCAAATTGCCCACCACGGTCGAAAACAAAACAAAAAATGCGCCAATCATAAAAACCCACGCCGCCCAGGTGCCCAAGGTCTCCGTATACATATTGGACAACACACTCAGCGTTTCCAGTCCACTTGGTCTGGCACCCGTCTTATGTAAAACACCGGCGCCCAACATATAAAACGGCACCGTTGCACACGTCAGCGTAATCAGCGTCAACCCCACATCGGCATGCATCACCTTAATCCAACCCTTTGCGCGATGGAGCCATTCGGGGCTGTCATCTGCCACCCCCGTAAACCGTGCATACCCCTTCTCAATACACCAATACGTATACGACATCGTCTCACCTGCCGTCACACCCGTAGCCCCATAAGCCGCCAACGCAATGGCAATGGCAATGCCCGGAAACTCAAACGTGAGCCCACCTTGAAAATCGGCCCACGTAATAGCGTACTCTGTATATTGCAACATAATGGCGCAGGTAATGGTCACCAGCGTAAATGTCATGACCATGCCCACGATCAGCTTTTCCAAAAACCGATACGTGCCCGAAATGATCAACACAGCAGCCAACACCGCCAAAAGAATCGTCCACCACTTCGATTCCAAAAATGGAAACGCCAAATTCACCGCTTGGCCTGCGCCCCCATAAATACCGCCCCCATTCAAATGCCCAGGTATCATATTGATCAACCAAAGCCAAATAAACCACGAAATCTTACCATTGGGCCCTGGCAACTTACCCGGCAAATGGTTGAAAGCCTGCAACACCGTCTCCCCCGAAGACACGGTATGTCGCCCAAGCTCCGCCTGAATCATACTCTTGCCCCAACAACTGATCAACATCCACCACAACATCACAAAACCAACAGTCGCACCCAATGTGGTGGTCAAAATAATCTCACCGGAACCCACCACAGACCCCACCAACAACAAACCTGGGCCAAGATACTTTAAAGTATCTAAAAACCCTTTGGGCGGTTCAATCACCGCCTCAGGAGGGCGTGCATATGGATTTTCTATGTCTGGGGTACGATCTTCGGCCATAGTCCCTCCTGTAAACCGGTAATTTTTCGGAATTCGGTTTGTGATCTTGGTAGTCGGTTGGGATATGTATCGAAACTATATTTCTGATAGCAATTGCCGCACCAGTTGAAGGTCTTCGTCCAACCCCATTTTACCGTATATCTCAGCAGCTTGCTCAAGAGAAGATCGCGCTGTTTGAGAATCTCCGAGGTGCGTGTTACAAATGGCTATATTTGTCAACGCATCGGCTTTTGAATGATCCTCTTGGAAGTCGTTGCTCACCTCTTTTGCCTGCAGATGATAAGGAAGCGCCCTCATATAATCTTTCCGTTGGATGTAAATATTCCCAATGTTTGTCAAAACGCGAATTTGCTCTGAACTGTTCATTTTCTGGAGTAGCGTCAACGCGCGTTCAAGATAGGACTGCGCACGGTCAAAGCGTTTATAAAAGAAATGGATATTCGCGATTTGTATCAGCGTGTTTGCCTGTTTTATTGGATAGGCTGCTTGTTGAAATATTCCTGATGCTTCCAGATAGTATTGCAATGCCTCGTCGCTTCTTTTTTGTAAAAAAGATAACGCCGCCAGATGCTGCAAATATTGACCTTCGTATTCCCGGTTTTCGTTGTGTCGGGCTTTTGTTAGCCCATCAGAAAAGATGCGTCGGGCAGCGTCTATTTGCCCCGTCTTTTGGAGAAAATCGCCATAATGGATGATCACCTTATCAGAATCAGGTGCCTTTTCATAGGCTGTTTTGAAAATGGATTGGGCTTCATCGGTTTTGCCCTGCTGCGCCAAAACATATCCAATTCTTAGATATGCTTGTATTTTCTGCGGCATGATTTCCAGAATGCGTTTGTACTGACCCTGTGCTGCATCAAATTGGCCATCGGATTCAAGTGTTTCACCATAATAGGCTATTAGGTCAATATCGTCGGGATATAATTCAAGGGCAAAACGCACTTGTTCCAGTGCCTGTTCGTAATCCCGAGGCCATGATTGGTTCAGTATATCTGCTAATCTCAGCCGGAAGTAGACGTCATGTGGTGTTTCTTGAAGGGCTTTTTCAAGTTCGCTTTTGGATGTTTCTAGCATATCAGACGTTTGGGCAGCACGCCTATACTGGCTGAGAAGATCGAGGTTCCGGTTTCTCTGAGCAAGATAATCCGATTGATACGTAAAAGGAGGTTTGTTTGTTAAGTTCAGGATATGTTCTTGCATCTGATACCGTGACCATCTCGTGAGCACCAGACGTTTCGCGCAATCCTCTTGCGTTAAATGAGACGCTGGTAAAGATGCGTTCTGAGTGATCGCATCTGGCAAAAGTGCTCCGATTTTGTCGTAAAGCGACTTTGCAATGGTGTAATTTCCCTCAAAGGTCAGATGCACATGTTCATAGAAAAACGCGTGCCCTGGTAGATTGACGCCGGTGCTTTCGCGCATGATGCGATCAATATCAACCAGATGAATGTTTTCGTCTTGATATTGCGAGGCCGTTTCGCGTATGCGGCTGTTGATCTGGGCATCGGCTCGGAAACGCAGCGCATCCAAATCGCGTGCGAGCAGATAGTGGGTCTTCGCTTGATCCTGATCGTTGAGTTGGTCATAACAGTGCCCCAACTGAAAATGCAAGTCGGCATATTGATCGTCAATGGTGATGGCTTCGAGGAACTTTGTTTGCGCTTTGAGTGGGTTTTGATTTTGCAGATGATCGATACCAGTCGTATAGGCCGTTTCCCATGTCTCTTGTTCTAATTTAGAGAGGATTGGCTTATGGAGAGATGCAAATGGCGCACTCGCTTTCAAATTTACACCGACAGAACAAAGCATAAGCGGCGTGTCGACTTTGCGGGTTGCCGCAACGATGTCTTGTAGATTTTTCTGAAAGTTGTGGTAGACGCTTTCAAGCCGATCATCCTGCTGGGCGATGCGATTTTGCAAAAGCACCTTCATGCCCGACCACTCTGTTTGAGATTGAGAACCCTCAGATGCAAAAAATGTTTGAACCTGATGGTCTATGACCTGGCCCAGTCGCCAAGACTTCAACCAGAGCCCCAGCCGTATGGCAGATAAATCGAGCGTGTGAGCGCCAAAGACAGATCCTGCCCCAAACGGCCCAACAACTTCATTGTTGCCCATATAAACAATAAAAAGGTCGGGTTCATATTCTGCGCAATTTTGAATAATGGGCAACACAACGTGCGAATTGATGGCGACCATTGCGGCATTGATGACTTCAAAGTCAGTTTGAGGATACTGCGCTTCAAGCATGGTTTCTAAGATGCGACTAAAGCTGAACGCAGGTTGTGGCACACCCAAAGCAGCCGAACCACCCAATACAAAAATTCGGTAAACCCCCTTGGGCTTGGGAGATTGAATGGTGAACAGCACCGGTTTTCTGGCAACCTGAGGAGGAAAAAACCGCCAGCCAAATTTTTGATTGCTTCTGACGTGATTGGGCTGGTGACTTTTCACCAGAAAGTCGGTAGGAAACCCGACGTTTAAAAGACGCAACGTCAACTCAATTCCAGACAGTAAGAGCACTGGCCCCAGCACGATAGCCAGCACACGAAATAACCACAATTTCCATTTGGGATGTGTTTGCGTCAAACAATTGTCCTCGTAGTGCAAATCAAGCATTTTCGATAAGATTTCTCAAATTTTAAGATACACTTGGCCAAACTTGCTTCGGCCCTTCATCCAACCCACACACAAGATTCCATGCACGTTCACGTCGATACCCCAAACAATGCGACACATAACGAACACCATCCAAAATACGATCCCGATTGCGATGCTGGTGGCCATAAACATGCACATGCGCACCAAATGCACGAACCTGCTCATCCAACAGCGATGTGCCTGCAACCCGACTAAAATTAAAACTCGGATGCGAATCACGCGCACCCGGTCGCACTTGTTGGCGTTCTGAAGCCGTGCTAAAAATCAATTCTTGTCGCGGCAAAAAATGGCTGAATGTAATTGTAGGCACACCCGGTTTCATCTGAGACAGATAGGGCGCATTCAAATTTAAAAAATAATCCACCACCACATCTGCCTCTATTGGCCAATTTGTGAACAAATTATCTGACCACATACGCAGCGATGGGTCTTCACCCTGTTTAGACACAAACAAAGAATCGGCCCCCAGTTCGGGTAACCGATACCAAGAAAACAAAGGCACAACCCACACGTCACCCATCAAACGCGGTTGCGTCACCACATCACAACGGGCACAAACATCCATCAACCGGTGAAACTTATCAATTGAATCTGCAGTATCGTCTTCACGCGCCCATAGATCATGATTACCGGGCACAAAAAACAGATGTGCAAACTTCTCATGCAATGTATCAAAAACCGCTTCTACACGATCCAACTGATGGCTCACATCACCCGCAATCAACAGCACATCATTGCGATAGTCAAAATCGGATACTTGATGTACCCATTGGCGATTGTCACGAAAATCGACGTGTAAATCAGAGATCGCAAAAACTCTCATACTTCAGTAGCCAACCCGTTTAGAAACAGGCGATCACTCATGTTATTCCTCAACACGTGTCGCTTTGTTAATTACCACTTGCTCAACCGGCACATTCTGATGAAAACCACTGTTGGCCGTTGGGGTTTTGGCAATTTCATCCACCACGTCCATACCTTCAACCACTTTGGCAAAAACGGCATATCCAAAATCACGCGTACCATGATCGAGAAATTCATTGGCGACCAAATTGATAAAAAACTGACTCGTTGCACTGCCCACATCTTGTGTACGCGCCATAGATAACGAACCGCGTTCATTCTTCAAGCCATTGTCCGCTTCATTCTTGATGGGCTCCCGTGTGGGTTTCTGTTCCATATCTGTGTTGAACCCGCCCCCCTGAATTACAAACCCGGGCATCACACGGTGAAAAACAGTGCCATCCAAATGGCCATCGTCAACATACTGCAAAAAATTCTCCACCGTAATGGGTGCTTCTTCAGTAAACATTTCTAACTTAATAGTACCTTGTGATGTTTCAAAAACAACCATGCAACACTCCTTCGAAAGAAACCAAAAAACCACGCTCATTCACGCAGCAAACGGTTTGGATAAAAGACTCACAGACACGTATCATTTTAGGTGCCTTACATTCAATCTACCTCTTCAACATACACATTATAGAACATGAGATAAAGCCCTAAAGTTTGTGAAAGAAGGAGGAAGGCAAAAGCCAATACCCTCTTCTTTCTTCTCCCTCTTCCAGTCCTAATACCGCTCATCTACCAACCATGCTTCTTCTGGATGAATCTCCCAACGCTTGCGCAATGCTTGTTCGCGTGGGCAAAATTTTCCCGCATATGAAATACCGCCATGAGAAATATTCACACTCACAGCAATCTCATCATTACCAGCTACCACCCAATGTGGCGTAAGCAATTGATTCCACAAAATATCGCCGGGCTGCATCGCATAGGACAACACGTCGGTTGAATCATATTCAGGTGGTGTATTTTGACGAATGTCATTGCGTTCATTCACCGCCTTATCCACTGGCAAAATATCCTTCGGCACGGTAAATCCATTAAAATGTTTCACCCCATGCACTTGCCATGCCAACACATGCGAAATATCCACATGATAGCTTGAACTACACCCTTTACCCGAAATAAAAAAAATCGGATAACAACGCTGCCACGTAAATCCCAAGCCCGTTAAAAACATGCGCCAAGGAATCATGACCTTTTTTTGAAAGTCTTGCAAAAATTGCCCAGCGCCATAGAAATTCTGCAAATAAAAGTGCGCCAAACTAAACGACATCTCCGCGGCCTTTTCGATCTTTGCAGACTTAAACTCTTCGGCCAAAGCGTTTTGCTCAAACTCGCTCAATTCATCTGACAAAAACTGCACCCGCGCTTCAGGATCTTTACGCAAAATATCCACAACCTCTTCAGCCGATGGCATCTCTATCTCAAACGCACACAATTCGGGATGCAACATAAAGTTCACATCTTGATGCCACATTTTATAAAAATCGTCTGATGTCTTTGCAGTCAACTGCATACCCCCTCCTTCTCCCATTGAAGAAGGGAGAATAATCGTTCAACCTATCAATTCTACTTTTCCATTTTCTTTTTTGAAGACAGATAAACCTTCTTGTTCACAGGGAATTCAAAGTAGCCACAGATCCCTAAAAAATCACGAAGAAAGTAAACAGGGCCATAACAAAAAAACCTCTACCAAGCTTGGCAAAGGAACATGCATATCGACACAACTTACATCAGTCTAACGGGTTTTTAATCTTCGCAGAAACATAAGGATGGTTTTCTTTAATAAACCCTCTGAGATTCTCATACTCAGGTTGCACCGAGTAGATAATAATATTACTGTCTATGAGCATTAAGCATCTCTACCAGGTAATACACGATCCTCACGAATCTCTCTTTGCCAAGCAACAGGGTCAGAAATACTTGACACACCGCCCAATTCAGCCAACTTTTCTAAATAATACGCCATTTTTACACCCTGAGATATGTTGTTAGGCACATCATGAACAACAACCGTGACATCTACAGGATTCACCATCTCAGGTTTCTTATCTACCCATTCCAGGTGGTCATCTTTTAAAACTGCGCGATAGGTATCGGCCATTCTCTCATCCTTATCAAAATTCCATCCATCAACTGCCAAATTGCCCGATCTCAATGATTAGCGTTCATCCATTAGTTGGCGATGCTTATCTAAAGATAGACAACTAACCTCTTATTTTCAAGCATCTACCTTCAACCCCGCTTCAAGAACAGACCGATAATATTCCAAATCGGGCGTTTCTAAATTGGGATCTTTGCCCATCTCATCACAACGGCGCAACCGTACCGCATCTTGATGATGCGGATTGCGTTCAAACGCGTTCACTTGTGCAGGTGTAAACGGTCCACCCTGAAGTTCCAAACTGCGAACAGAAACAGGCGACAATTGACCAAAGTAATCTTTATCTACCGCACAAAGATACCGTTTGGCTGCCACATGTAGGCGTCCGGGTTCTGTAACAGCAGGCACGAAATGTTGCGACAGAAATTTTGCCCCTATTTCTTCATGTTTGCCATCGACATCCCGACTGTTCAAATCGTCAGCCTCGCCATCCATCACATGCCCGAAATCGTGTAACAATGCCGCAGCAATCAGCGTATCAGAAGCGCCACCCTGTGCAATAAAATAGGCTGTCTGCAAAGCGTGCTGCAACTGCGTCACAGCCTCACCACCATCATAAAGCGCACCACCATTGCGGTGAAACGCATCTAAAACCTCGTCAATCACAGAATCCATAATCACCCCTATCATCAACACTCAAGACACCATCTCGGGCGCAGAAACGGAATCGACTTGCGTAAGCAACGACATCTTGCGCGCCTGCAACAATAAAACCATAAAAATACCAAAAGCAACGACCAAATCGACCCCTACAGCCACCAGCATCACCTGTGGGCCAACCCGTTCAAACAGCTGCCCAATCACCCACGGCACCGTCATAGCACCCAAACTCGACCCCACAAAAAACCACCCCGTTACCTGACCCGTAATCACCATCCGTCGCCCTGCAAAAGCCAGCAACGTTGCGAACATAGACGCAATAAAAAGTCCTGTCCCAATAGTACCAACCCAAATCGCACTCTTAGACAACGGAAACAACACCATCACCCACACGCTCAAAATGGCCCCTACGATATCGAACAACATAATCGTTCGAGGCCGAAAACGTGCCGCCAAAGGAATGACAATCAACCGCCCCAATGTCAACGCTCCCCAAAAGCCCGATGTCAAATACGCCGCCGTCTTTTCATCTGCAATCTGCTGCGTAACCGCATAGGTATAAATCCACCCGCCCATAGCCACCTCGGCACCTACAAACACAAAAAAACAAGCCGCGATCAAAAAAATAAACAGCGAATGACTTGTGCCATTCGCTTCTGTGTGATCCTTCTGGATTTCTGGACTGGGCAATTTCAAAATGATGAACGCAATGGGCACAATACACAATGCCAAAAGCCAATAGGCCCAAGCAATACTCCCGCTATAGATCACCACCTGCGCGATCAAAATGGGCGACACAAACGCGCCGATCCCAAAAAAGAGATGGAGACCATTCATGTAAGGCGCAAGATTTGTCGGATGATTCCACACCAACAACGCATTGGCCCCCACATCCAGCGTGCCTTCAGTGATGCCCACAACCAACAGCACAACCGCACACAACACAATATGTGAACTGACCGGTACCAAAGCCATTGCACCAGCCATCACCAACAGCACACAGCCCATCACCGGATGCCCAGGCAAACGATCATAAATACGCCCACCCAAGAGCGAACCCACCAAATAACCCGATGATCGTGTGAAAAACAAAAAACTGATACCCGCAAGCGGCACACCAACCTGCGCGGCCAAACCCGGCAATGTGGGCCCCAAAGACGCCACCACCAAACCCAGCGCGATAAAGGATGCATAATATGTTATTGTGCGTGAGAGAATAAAAGACTCCTGATATTACAAGTAGAAAGTTCTGCGGACTGAAACACACAACATCTTTTTAAGCTTTCAACTTTTCAACCAACCAATCATACGCTTTTTCCCGCGTCTCTGGTGTCAAACCGTGACCTGCTTCATGAAAAATCAATTGAAAATCTTCTGCAGCACCCAAATCTTCCCAAGCCGACTTTGCGTTGTCATACACTTCCTGCGTCGCTTCAACAGGATCTTGTATCTCGGTCGTGCCATTGATCATCAAAAACGGACGCGGTGCAATCAACTTAAACAAATCATAGGTCTCCAAACCATATTCAAGCACGTGTGGCAAATGATTCATAAAACAATGGGCAATGGGAGGCGCGTAAAGGGCTTTATACGTATAGAAACTCGACACACCCACCAAAGCCTGAATGCGCTTTTCAACCATCGCCGACAACCACGAATGCCCCGACCCCATCGAAATGCCCATCGCCCCAATACGGTCCCCATCCACAAAACCCAAACTCTGGAGCACATCACATTGCCGTATGGCATCCCACACATATTGCGACGCCATACACCGTCCCTCGGCCAACAACCGCATCGCCACCACACGCTC
>JBLHJX010000092.1:0-18236 GCA_047619225.1 Candidatus Latescibacterota bacterium | reverse complement strand
AAAGCTTCGTCTGTTTCTTTGGCCAACATCAGCAACACATCCTCGGTTTGCCCCCCACTTTCATACTGCATCGCAAACCATCGCTGATCTTGTCCATCGAAGTTTTCCTGATACAAAGGTGCTGCACGGTGCAATTGATCGGGTAAACGCCCCTCAATATCAGAATAGATCATCGACCCAATTGCCGCATATGGAATCACGATCAAATAACCATACCGATAATCGTTGCCCGCAATCATAACGTCGGCATCACGAAAGCGTACCACAACCTTCATGAGTTTTTCACCACCACGCAAATCACCTGTTTTTTTTATTCGCGCGACATCGCGTTCCAAGATTTGAACATCATCAAACGAATCATCGGCCAAAACAGATAGGCAACCGATAAACACAAGAACAAAACCAACCAGCAAAGTTCGCATCCTATTCCTCACCCAATGCATGAATGGCCCTTTGAATATCGACAAGCTCTTGTGCCAACTGTGCCAACGACATAACAACCTTTAACTCAAACGGTTTGCTAATCATCAAATCGGCATCACCAATGTCCACATCAATTGCATCGACCGTATAAGCCGATATAATCGCAATCACCGCACGCGGCATAACATGCCGAATCATAGGTAGAGTATCCAAACCACTCATACCAGGCATCCGAATATCTAAGGTCACCAAATCATAACGGTGTTCCAGGGTCTTGGCCAAAGCCTGTTCGCCATCTTCTGCCAAATCAATCTGATCACACCCAACGGCCTCTAATGCCGCCGACAAAAGACCCCGAACCCCAGGCTCATCATCAACAATCAACACTCTCATAAAGACCTTTTCGCAACTCCCAAAACGAGTAAGAAAACCAACAACAAACATCGCACCAATTAAAATACGGCTTTTTACTTTGATTCTTTCCCGTCTCCTACAATTCCACTACAATATAGCGTATCCCTTCACAAAATGCCACCCGCCTTTTGCTTGACATCCCACGCCCTTTGCGATATTTTCGCCGCATCCTTTTATTTTTGCACGCACCATCTCCACACACAAATAAAAACGACAGACCAAAGGGAGAACCAGTGAATAATCTTAAACGCCGCGACTTCATCAAAAAAGCACCCATTGCTGCCGGGGGTGCATTCCTTGCCGGATGTGCCTCACCTCAAGAAACCAATGCCCCAGCCATTCATACGGGCAAAACATACGAATGGAAAATGGTCACCACATGGCCGCCTCATTTCCCCATTTTAGGTGTAACAGCCGATCTCATTGCCCAATGGATTGGTGAAATGTCTAATGGCCGTCTCAAAGTTCAAGTCTATGGTGGCGGTGAGCTCATTCCCCCGCTCGAAGGTTTTGGTGCCGTTAGCCAGGGTGTTGCCGAAATGTGCCATGGCGCCGCTTATTACTGGGCCGGCAAAGCACCCGCCACACAATTCTTCTCAGCCGTTCCCTTTGGCATGAACGCACAACAAATGAATGCGTGGATCACAAGTGGAGACGGACAAGCCCTTTGGGAAGAACTCTACGCGCCGTTTAACCTCATTCCCATGCCCGCAGGCAACACAGGGTTTCAAATGGGGGGCTGGTTCAACCGTGAAATCAACACCATTACCGATTTTAAAGGCCTCAAAATGCGCATGCCCGGCTTAGGCGGCAAAGTCATCTCCAAAGCGGGTGGATCTGCCGTGCTCTCTGCCGGCGGTGAAATTTTCACCAATCTCGAACGCGGCGTCATTGACGCCACCGAATGGATTGGCCCTTATCATGACCATCTCATGGGATTTTATAAAGCTGCCAAATACTATTATTATCCCGGTTGGCACGAACCCGGCACCGTCATCGAACTCATCGTCAACAAACAGGCCCTTGAAAGCTTGCCTAAAGATTTGCAAACCATAGTACGAGCTGCCGCCGCACGCGCCAATGGTTGGGCACTGGCCGAATTTGAATCCAAAAACAATATCTACTTACAAAAGCTGATCACCGAAAACGGCGTACAGCTCAAAAAATTCCCAGACCCCGTGCTCAACACCCTGCGCCAATATGCCCAAGAAGTCATTGACGAAGTCATTGCATCCGATGCCATGAGCAAAAAGGTTTATACCTCGTTCGACACCTTTCGCAAAAACGTATCGGGTTGGGCAAACATATCCGAAAAAATATATTATAATAGCATCAGCGGTTAACCCCAAAAGGCAGAAAGTAGGAAAATGAAGCTTCTTCGATTCTCCCGCTTTCTGCCTTTTATTTTTTCCTTTTTCCTACCTACTCAAATATTCCGGCAACCACGTTGCCAATTCCGGAAACGCAATCACCACCCCCAACCCGATCAACTGAATCACAATAAACGGCACAATACCTCTATAGATATGCCCCGTCTTAATCTCTGGCGGTGCAACACCCTTCAGATAAAACAGCGAAAAACCAAACGGGGGTGTCAAAAATGACGTCTGTAAATTCATCGCCACCAAAATGCCCAGCCACAACATATCGACCCCTAAAACATTAAAAATCGGTGCCACCACCGGTACAATAATAAATGTGATCTCGATAAAGTCGATAAAAAATCCCGCCACAAAAATCATCACCATCACAAGCGCCAAAAACGCATGAGGCCCCAGATGGGCACTTAAGATCAAATTCGTCAAATATGTATCGCCATGCATCCCACGAAACACCAACCCAAATGCGGTAGCCCCCACCAGAATCACAAATACCATACACGTCAAATGCGTCGTCTCTGCCATCACAGCTTTTAATGTCTCAAGCGAAAACCTCCCCTGAACAATTGTCAGCAGCGTCGCACCAAAAGCACCCACAGCCGCCGCCTCTGTCGGCGAAGCCACCCCTGCAAAAATAGACCCCAAAACAGCCACCACCAAAACCGCGGGTAATACAAACGCTTGAAAGATACGTTTCACCATCCCTTCGCCCCGAAACGCTGCCAATTCTTCTTTAGGCATCGCCGGTGCCCACTCAGGTTTTAAAATGGCCATCACCACCAGCCACACCATATAAAGCCCCACCAACATCAACCCCGGAATGACGGCCCCCACAAACATATCCCCGATAGACACATTTAAAACACTGCCCAACAAAACCAGCACAATGCTCGGCGGAATGATCTGCCCCAGGGTGCCCGATGCCGCAATCGTACCTGTTGCCACCTCCGGTTTATATCCCCGCTTCAACATGGTTGGCAAACTCAGCAAACCCATCGTCACCACCGTTGCCCCCACAATACCCGTTGATGCACCCAACATCGCACCCACCACCACCACCGAAATCGCCAACCCACCCCGCAATCGCCCAAACAACAACGCCATCGTCTCCAACAGTGCCTCAGCCAAACCCGATTTTTCCAACATCACACCCATAAACACAAACAAAGGCACGGCAATCAACACATAATTGGTCATCACGCCCCAAATGCGCAAGGGCAACAATTGAAAAAAGGTGGCCCCAAAAGTCATATAACCCAAAATAAACGACACCCCACCCAGCGTAAACGCAACCGGAAACCCCAGCAACAACAATAAAAACAACACACCAAACAAAATCAGAGGCATCGCTTCCATCATCCCTTGACCCCCTCACCTCGAATACACAACACAGACCGAAACGCCAAAGCAAACCCCTGCATGAGTAGAAAGAAAAATCCCACAGGAATGGCCGCCTTCAAAATCCATCGTGCAGGCAAGCCCCCCGGGTCAGGAGACGTCTCACCAAAATGAAATGCGTTGAACACAAAATTTTGTGAACTCCAAATCACAAGCGCACAAAACGGAATGAGAAACAACACACTCCCAACCAAATTCACCCAAGCCTGCGACCGCGGTGAAAACCGGCTGTAAAATACATCCACACGCACATGCTTATCATGCTTAAGTGTATAACCCGCTCCCAACAAAAAAATCAGCGCAAACAAATGCCACTGCAACTCTTGCACTGCCACCAAACTGTTTTGCAACACATAGCGCGTAAACACATCATAACACACCACCAACACCAATACCATCGTCAACCACGCCACCCCAGTGCCCACACCCTCCGTCACCGCATCGGCCAACCGAATATATGCCCGAAAAAAATTCACCTAACAACTCCTTTACCCACTTAAATCAAACGAATTCCAATCACACAACACCCCAATGACAAGACTCTGTAAAATAGACCGCAAACACCTTTTGTAAAGCAAAAAACATGCATTGCCAATTCTCCTTCGCCCCAATATCTTACACACCAACCCGTGTTTATCCATTCCCCATCTTCACGTTTCAACAAGGAACCCCATCATGAAAATCACCGACATCACCACCGAGTCCTTCCGTTGGCCCCGTGCCAAACCCATCGCCAATGGCAAACACACCTACACCCATTCAGGCCTTGGGCTGGTTCATATCCACACCGACGAAGGCATCACCGGCATTGGCATGGGCAGCACAGACATTGGCCGATTCAAAAACGAACTCATCGGCGAAGACCCTATCAATGTCGAACGCCTCTGGCATAAAATGTGGGTCCCCAAACTCGTCGGCAGACGTGGCCAAACCACACGCGCCATCAGCACCCTCGATATTGGCCTATGGGATCTGCGCGCCAAAGTAGCCAACATGCCCCTCTATAAAATGCTCGGCGGTTTCCGCGACCGTGTGCCCACCTATGTTGCCGGCGGTTATTACGAAGAAGGCAAAGGACTCAAAGAACTTGCCCAAGAAGTGGCCGAACACGTCGAATGGGGCGCCAAAGCCGTCAAAATGAAAGTGGGCGCCCTTTCCTATAAAGAAGACGCCGAACGCGTCAAAGTCGTACGCGAAACCATTGGCCCCGACATCAAACTCATGGTTGATGCAAACTGTGCCTATCGCTATTACGAAGCCATCCAATTTGCCAAACGCATCGAAGAATACGATCCCTTCTGGTTTGAAGAACCCATTGCCGCCGACGATTACGACGGCCACAAAAAAATCGCCGCCCAAACCCACATCCCCCTCGCCACCGGCGAAAACGAATACACCCGCTACGGTTTCCGCGACCTCATCAACACCGGTGCCGTCCCCATTCTCAACGCCGACGCCAAGATCCTCGGCGGTGTCACCGAATTCATGAAAGTCGTTGCCTTAGCTCAAGCCCATGACCTCGACATCGCCCCCCACGGTGCCCAAGAAATCCACATCCACCTCGTCGCCGCCATCGCCAACGGCCTCATCCTCGAATTCTACCCCAAACGCATGGACCCCATGTGGGGCCAAATCTACACCCACACCCTCACCCTCAACGACGACGGAACCGTCTCACCTCCCGAGGTGCCCGGCATTGGCATTGAACCCCGTTATGAGACGCTGGAAAAGTATCGCGTGTCTTAGATCACGGAAAAACACCGCAGCCTATTAAAAGCCTCTCACGGCCAGTGAGAGACCTTCTTTGCTTCTTTCTTATCTGTCTTTATAACAAAGAAGGCACCGCAGGTACGGTTTTACGTGACAGATCCGCTTTTTTTTAGTTACTTGCAAGGTCACTGGTGCGGAAGTATCCAAGAAGATGTTGAATCCTGCTTTTGTGTGTTTCCGTTTTACTTCGTAGTCGTTTCTAAATAGAGGGCGCGTATGCAACGCAAGTTTTTGATTCCGGTCGCATTTGCTGTGGTGTTGGGGTTGGGGTGGGTATCGGCTTATTATACCGATTGGTTGTGGTTCCACAGCTTGGATTACCAAGCCGTGTTTTGGGGCACACTCAAAGCGCGTTTTTTGTCGGCTGTGACGTATGGCATTATTGCAGCCCTTATTGTGGGCACAAATCTGTGGGTTGTCTCCAAGTTTACACGTCAGGCCTTAGCGGTGGGTGGTACTCCTTTTGAAGGAGAATTCCCCGGTGAAGGGTTATTAAAGTCGCCTATCGGGTATATATTGATCGGTGCGGTTTTGGTGCTCATTTTGGGCAATGTGGGCTCGTCGCAGTGGCCAACGGTATTGCGATATTGGCACGGAGGTGATTTTGGGTCGAGCGATCCTATTTTTGGGCATGATGTTGGATTTTATGTGTTCAATTTGCCATTGTATCAGTTTACCATTGGATATTTGATCGCTTGTGTGGTGGTGTCTGCCATTGTGAGCTGTGTCATTTATATTGCTGCGGGCGGGATTCGCATTCAGGAACGCATTCAGCTCATGCCGCGTCCTGTGGCACATCTGTCGGTATTGGGTGGTTTGTTCTTGTTGTTTTCGGCCGTGAACTATCGGTTGAAAATTTACGATTTGTTGTATTCACAAGGCAATGTGTTTTTTGGCGCCGGATATGTCGATGTGAATGTGCAAATATGGGTCTACTGGATTTTGATATTGGCCTTTTTGGTCACCAGTGTGATGGTGTTTCGCAATGTCAAGTCGCGTGAAGCCCGGCCGCTTATTATAGGTTTGGGTGTATTTTTGGTGGGTGCTATTGGTTTGGGTAATATTCCGGGTGCCATAATTCAAAAGGTTGCGGTCGATCCTACCGAGTTAGAGCGCGAAGCCCCATACATTAAGCATAACATTGAAATGACACGACATGCATATGCTTTAAATCGGGTTGTCGAAAAGCCATTTGCTGCCTCCGAGAATTTAACCGCTGCAGATATTGAAGCCAATCCATTGACCATTCGGAACGTGCGCATTTGGGATCAACCGCCTATGGCGCAAACCTTTCAACAGATTCAGGAAATTCGCCCTTATTATGTTTTTCCAAATGTAGATGTGGATCGGTATACGATAGATGGCGTTTACAGCCAGGTGATGTTGTCTGGGCGCGAGTTGGATACCAACCGGTTGCCTGCCCAAGCCCGAAACTGGGTGAACGAGCGTTTGCAATATACCCACGGTTATGGTGTGGCGATGAGCCCGGTGACGACGGTGACACCAGAAGGTTTGCCCGAATTTATAATTAAAGATTTGCCGCCTGTTTCATCATCCAAAGATTTGGAAATTACACAGCCTGGGATTTATTATGGCGAACGTACGTATGGCAATGTGATTGTGAAGACGGGTATGGAAGAGTTTGATTATCCACGGCGAGATGGCAATGCATTTACAACGTATGAAGGTACGGGTGGGGTGCCTATTGGCAGTTTTATTCAGAAGTTGGCATTCGCCATTCGGATGATGGATGTCAATTTGCTGCTGAGTACGTATATCAAAGGTGACAGTCGCATTATGTTTCGCCGGCAAATCGTACAACGTGCCCGCGATATTGCACCGTTTTTGTTTTTTGATTCAGACCCCTATATGGTGGTGTCTGAGGGACGTTTGTTTTGGATTTTGGATGCGTATACTTCTACAAATATGTATCCCTATTCAACACGTACCGGACGGTCTCAGATCAATTACATTCGCAACTCGGTGAAGATTGTTGTTGATGCCTATAATGGTGACATTACCTTTTATCAGGCCGAAGATGAACCGCTTGTCAATACCTATGCCCGCATGTTTCCAAGTTTGTTTACACCGCTAGGTGAGATGTCTGCCGATTTGCGATCTCATGTGCGCTACCCGGTTGACTTGTTCCGTATTCAAGCGGCTATGTATCGGTCTTATCATATGCAAGATGTGCAGCTGTTTTACAACCAAGAAGATTTGTGGGAAATTCCAAACGAGATTTACAGCGATCGCCCGCAAATCATGGACCCCTATTATATCATTGTGAAATTGCCAGGTGAGGCACGCGAAGAGTTTTTGCTAATGGTACCCTTTACGCCTGCCAAAAAAGACAATATGATTGGCTGGATGGCTGCCCGATGCGATGGCGAAAACTATGGCGAGTTGTTGGTATATAAGCTGCCCAAAGAAAAGCTCATTTTTGGACCCATGCAGTTGGAAGCGCGTATTGATCAACAGCCCGATATTTCGAGCCAGTTGACCTTGTGGGGCCAGCGCGGATCTGAAGTGATTCGGGGCAATCTGTTGGCCATTCCCATTGAGTCTTCCTTTTTGTATGTCGAGCCCATTTATTTGCAAGCCCGCCAAGAATCTGAGCAACAGCCCCAACAGTTTGGTCAAGAGGGCGGTGAGCAGCAGCAACAGCAGGGGGCACCGCCTCGTCAAAATAGGCAAAGCACAGCTATTCCAGAGTTGAAGCAAGTGATTGTGGCCTATGGGGGACGGGTGATTATGCGCGATACGTTTGAAGATGCCCTAAATGAACTGTTTGGCTCAGGTGCCGGGCGCACCTTGGACAAATCCGAAAGTGGTACATCGACATTGGGTATGGCGCAAGGGGTTCAGGAGGACCAAACAGCTATCCAATTGGCCGTTGAAGCCGACCGGCAATATCAATTGGTGCGTGAGTCGATGCAGCAATGGGATTGGGCCAAAGCGGGTGATGCGATGCAAGCTTTGGAAAAATCAATTCAAGAGTTGAATACGGTGTTGGAGAAGTAGAGGCAGGTAAAACGGCAAACGTGAAACGGCAAAACGCCTTATCCCAACCCCCTCGGTTTGGCTATGGTCTTACGTTTCACGTTTGCCTTTTGTCATTTCACAGGATTTTTTATGACCCATACCATAAAAGAAACAGCAGCCTTTGATCTGGCTGTGGCTGGGTTGGCAGAAATTGCTCGGTTGCCGTTTTCTGAGGCGCAATGGCACGAGGTGAGAGATCAGGTTGAACAACGCAACAGACAGTATCTCAGTTTGCGTGCGGTTCCGTTGACCAATGCGGTTGAACCGCCTTTGGTTTTTGTGCCAGGAAAAGTCCCTCGGGGAAAGAAGAAATCGTTTGTTTTGAGTGATGGCGTTGGTGATATATCACGCCCCAGTTCGGATGATGATGTGGCTTTTTTGCCGGTGACAGCCTTGGCCTCGTTGATTCAAAAGAAAGAAATTTCACCCGTTGAACTGACACGGTTGTATTTGGATCGGTTGACACGCTATGGTAATGATTTAAAATGTGTGGTGACACAAACAGATGATCTGGCACTGAAACAAGCGCAAAAGGCCGAGCAAGAGATTGTGGACGGAAAATATCGTGGGCTTTTGCATGGCATTCCATGGGGCGCAAAGGATTTGTTGGCGACCAAAGGAATACGCACCACCTGGGGGGCCACACCCTTTAAAGATCAGGTGCCAAAGATAGATGCCACTGTGGTTCAAAAGTTACGCCGAGCGGGTGCGATTTTGGTGGCCAAGTTGTCGTTGGGTGCATTGGCTTCGGGACCCACGTGGTTTGAAGGCATGACGCGCAATCCGTGGAACACAGAGACAGGTGCCAGTGGTTCGTCGGCTGGGCCAGGTGCTGCAACAGCTGCTGGGTTGGTGGGTTTTAGCATGGGGTCTGAAACGCACGGGTCCATTGTGTCACCCAGTCATACATGTGGTGTGGTGGGATTGCGACCCACATATGGCCGGGTGAGTCGATATGGTGCCATGGCATTGAGCTGGACGATGGATAAATTAGGCCCAATGTGTCGCAGTGTGGAAGATTGTGCGGCGGTTTTTCAGGCGATTTTGGGGACAGACGGTAAGGATCCATCGGTGGTGGATGCACCGTTTCATTGGCATCCCGATATTGATTTGTCGGGTATGCGCATTGGATATCTTGAGTCGGAATTTACAAAAGAAGCAGCAGGAGATGATCCCGAGGGCATTTACGCGGCAGCATTGGATGTGTTGCGTGGTCTTGGTGCCAATTTGAATCCTGTTGCATTACCGGGCGGTTATCCTACCGATGCAATTGAAATGCTGTGCTCGGTTGAAATTGCTGCCATGTTTGACGATGAGACACTGGCGGGTGATTTGGACGTGATGATCGAAAAAGACAAGAGCAGGTGGCCCAAGACGATGCGTGCGGCACGCACGGTGCCGGCAGTTGAATATTTGCGTGCGCAGCGGTTGCGATCTTTGTTGTCGCGCGATATGAATGCGATGATGCACAATTGGGATGTGGTTCTCATTCCTCGGATGGGGCGTTCGAGCCTTGCCGTGAGCAATTTGACCGGGCATCCGGTGGTCATTGTACCGTGTGGATTTTCCAATGGGATGCCACGTGGGTTGAGTTTTATGGGCAATTTGTACGATGAAGCGACCATTTTGGCTGTCGCAAGAGTATACGAACAGGCAACAAAATGGCATACGATGCATCCGACACTATAGTTCAAATGAGCGGTTAAAGAGAGGAGTATTTATGGTAGATAAAGGATATGCCAATCCGGCGTTGTTGATGTCTGCGCACGACTTGCACGCGCGATTGGGCGATGATAATTTGTGTATTGTCGATGCGCGTCCATCACATCTGTTTGCGGCAGGGCACATTCCCGGTGCAGTACATTTAGATTTGTATGGCATCAGTTTGAACAACACATCTGATGAAGCCTTTGGCGCGTTCATGTGGATGTTTCAATATCTGTTGGGCAGTCGCGGCATTGGTTCAGATAAGACTGTGGTTTGGTATGAAGACAATTCGGGGATGCGTGCGGCGCGTGGTTTTTGGGTGTGTGAATATTTTGACCATAACGACGTGCATATGTTGGATGGGGGGTTGACAGCTTGGCAAGCGGCGGGTTATGAGGTGACGACTGATTGTGTGGTGCCGGAGTCTGCCCAGTTGACAGGTGATCCCATTCCCGAACGATATGTAGGAGCCGATACATTACATGGGATGCTTGGGCGTGATGATGTGGTGCTTTTGGATACGCGTAGCGAGGGTGAGTATTATGGCACCGCTGTGCGTGCCGCGCGTGGGGGGGCCATTCCCGGTGCGGTTCATGTTGAATATGTACACAATTTGGCTGAAGATGGCACGTTTAAGTCTATTCATGAATTGCGTGCGATGTATGAAGCCTTAGGTGTGACGCCCGAAAAAGAAATTGTACCGTATTGACAAGGCGGTTACCGCTCTTCTCACAGCTATTTTGTATTGCGTTTGTTGGGATATCCCAAAATTCGCAATTACATTGGTTCGTGGAAAGAGTGGGGAGATCGGCTGGATTTGCCGATCGAGACACCAACACAGACGTCATAAGACTTGGCCCGTATTATTTAAAAAAAATTGGAAACTTTGTTTTGCTTAGATCGCAATATCGTGCTCGGGGTACCATCCGTGCAGGATCGTTGCGCTGGGTGCTATTCAGATGGCGAAGGTGTTTGTGCGAAGTTGTGCGCATTTAAATTGGACGTTGCAATAAAAAGGCGAGATCATAATGATCTCGCCTTTTGTATATTAGATTCACCCAACTGGTTCTGGTTTTCGTTGTCTTTTATATCTCGCCCATATCACACACAATTTCAAACTCTTCTGACGTGACGGGTTGGACAGAGAGGCGTTGGCCGCGTTGTACTACTTTCATGTCTTTGAGGTCGTTGTTGGCCTTGAGGTCTTTGAGGTGTACAAAGTTTTTGAAGGCTTTGTGTTGCTTGACATCAAAAGTAAACCAGCGCGGTTCCTCTTGGCTTGATTTTTCATCGTAGTATTTGTGCTCTGGGTCAAATTGAGAGGGATCGGGATATCCCGACTTGACCACTTTGACCACCCCGGCCGTGCCGGGTTCGTCGCAATTAGATTGATAAAAGAAGGCGAGGTCGCCTTTTTGCATGATATCACGAATAAAATTGCGGGCCTGATAGTTGCGCACCCCCCGCCAGCGTCCTGTTTTTTGTGGACGTGTGTTCAGTTCATCGAATGTGCATTCGTCATATTCACATTTTACAAGCCAGTAGTTCATTCACTTTCTCCTTGGGGCAGAGCGTTTAGAATCACAGCTCCGATTTCTGCGTTTTGCAGTTTTTATACCTCTGCCGCTTCTTTCCATTTTTGATAATTGGGTGAGAGGCGGAGTGCGCCATCGGGTTGGGGGACGAGTTCGCCATTTTGTCCGCGAGGGTCTCCGCGTTCTTCATTGATTTGCGCCAGGCGTTTGCGCCAGTGTTGTACGCGGTCTTGGTGATCGGGGCTTTGTGATAAGTCGGTGCATTCGAGGGGATCCTCATCAAGGTTGAAGTATTGTTCTTTGCCTGTGTGATGGAACCAGATGTATTTTTCATGACCATCACTCACGTATTGCATGCCATGTTCCGCTGTGTAGCAGGTGGTGTGTTCGCCTTGCACACAATCACGCCAGTTTTGATCTTGGTCGCGGGGGATGTCGAGGAGGCTGCGGCCATCCACTGAGTCAGGTATTTCTATGCCTGCGGCATCGAGTAAGGTGGGCATGATGTCGCGCAATTCAATGGGGTGGTCATATACCTGGCCACGGGGCATGTCCTTCCATGTATCGGGATATTTGACAATGAAGGGAATACGCGCGGAGCCTTCGTAGGCGTAGGTTTTTCGCCAGTGGTGATGGTCGCCCATCATGTCCCCGTGGTCTGAGGTGAAGATGATGAGGGTATTGGCGTAGGTTTGTGGGTCGTGTCGGCGCAGTTCATAGAGCACGCGACCAATTTGATGGTCGATGAAGGTGATGTTGCCATAATACCCTGCGCGTGCATTGTGGGTTTCTCTGTCGGTGCGATGAGAAAAGGGCGCGTTGACGTCGGCTATTTTTTTGTCAAATTCGCCAGCCCAATCACCCACAGCTGCTTTGGGTATGTCGGGGTGGTTTGCATACATGTCCCAGTAGGATTGAGGCGCATCGTAGGGCGAATGGGGACGCGCAAAGGAGAGCCACATAAAGAAGGGTTTGGTAGGGTCGCGTTGCTGTAGGAAGTTGATGCCTTCGCTGGCGGTCCAATGGGTTGGGTGTAGGTGCTCCGGCAGGTGGCTTGGGCGGCCCATCCAAGAGTTCCAATCGATGCTGTGATCCCGGTAACCGTAGGCGCCTTCTTTGTTTTGTTCGAACCAAGTGTGATAGTCGCTGATGAATTTGCCTTCTCGGCGACCACTTTCGTCGAGCACCATGTTGTGAAATCCATAGAGGCGGCGCTGCGGTGCGTGGTGCATTTTTCCGATGGCTTGGGTGTGGTAGCCTGCTTTGGTGAGTTCGCCGGGTAGGGTTGCGGGATATTCGAGGGCATCATTACCTGTCATTGTGAGACGGCCGTGGTTCCATTGGTCCATGCCGGTAAGGATACCGGCGCGGGCTGGCGTGCAAGAAGGGACGGAGGTGTAGGCGTGGGGATAGTAGGCGCCGCTTTCGGCGAGTTCATCGAGATAGGGGGTTTCAAGAGCGGGGTGGCCTGCGCAACCGAGACAGTCGCCGCGTTGTTGGTCGGTGGTGATGAGGAGGATGTTTGGTTTTTGGGGCATTGCTGGCTCCTACGTTTTTGTGGTTGAAATGCACTTGTTCTGCCTACGGCGTCCTACTTTTTTTAACAGCCAAAAAAGTAGGCAAAAAGGCTGCCACTGCGTGGGGCTTTTAATGTGCTTCAGTGTTTTTACGAGCGGAGACCACCCTCACCTGCCCGTGCAGTTCCCCATCTTGTTGCCTAAACACAACCTGACGCACAAGCGAATGACACCAATCTACCTCCGATTTTCCGCACTATTCCGTCCAGCAATTTACTTAGTGATAGCACCCACGCTGGCAGGCCACTTTACTTTGTGTACCCACTGAGGGTATTTGCGGAAAATCAGCCCTCCCGGCACTTGAGGGACGGCATTTTTTGCTTACTTTTTTTTGCTGCTGAAAAAAAGTAAGTCGCCGAAGGCAGAATCAAACTTAAAAAGATGTATGAGATGTTTTGATGTCCCAAGATCAATCCCATACATCCTTCAAAAGCCTCACCCAATTCCCCGACATCAAATTGCCAATATCCGCATCCGAATACCCCCGCCGATCCAATATCTCAGGAATCCGCTGAAGATCCGCAATCGTGTTCAAATCCCGAGGCGATTGCTCCTGCCCAAACCCCCCATCAAGATCACTGCCAATACCCGAGTGGTTAGCACTACCAACCAGTTGTGCGATGTGGTCAATATGGTCAGCGACCGTTTCGAGAGTCGCTTGGGTCGTTTGACCCCATGCAGGGGTTTCGCGTTTCCAGTTGGGGTCAAGCATCCAAGCGTCAAAGGCAGCACCAATAACACCACCGCGTTCGACAATGGCTTTAATCATATCATCGGTAAGTTGGCGTTGACCTGGTACGAGCGCGCGACAGTTGTGATGACTGGCGGCAACAGGACCATCGTAGTGATCGAGGATTTCCCAAAAGGCTTGATCTGTGGTGTGGGTAAGATCCACAATGATGCCGGCTTTTTTAAGGGCGTCGAGCAAGGGGCGACCTCGGTCGAGCAGACCCCCTTCGGTGCCAGTGCCGTGGCAATAGGAACTGGTGCCATAGTGGGAGATGCTAACAATGCGCAGGCCCAGCTCATACCAAAAAGGCACTTGCTCGGGGTCGAGAATGGGGTCGGCACTTTCCATGGCCAGAACGAGACCAATGGGGGTGTCGGCCTGTGGGTTTTGCCAGGCTTGAATGCTGGCATCCAGATCGGCACGGTTATGAATTTGGGTGATGATGCCGTCGCGTTCCATGGCCTTGTAGACGCTGTAGTGACCCATGCCAACACCGTGGCATTGGGTTTGGTCATACATCCCGGTGCCCGTCCATAAGTCGTTGGGGTCAATGCGCGACATAACGGTGCCAAAGACGATGCCCACGTGGCCTTTGTGCAGGTCGTGAAAGGTGGTGGTGCAAGACCCGAAACTGCGCATGGTGAGTTCCGAGTCGGCAACGCGTACGGTTTTGGCGGGTTGGGTCAGATCGCGGTTGATCTGTAGGGCACTAAAACCGAGGTCGAGGTGGCTGTCGAGGATGAGATATGGGTGATCGGACATAGTAAGGGCCGCACATTTAAAGGTGGTGGATTAGCTCCAGATGTTTTTGAAGAATTGGATGAGGTTGCCGCTTGCATATTTGGCGATATCTTCGTCGCTAAAGCCGTGATCTGACATGAGATTGAGAAAACGCTGTAAGTCGTCGATGGTATTATAATCAGTGGGTGAAAGTTCAAGGCCAAAACCGCCATCGAGGTCGGTGCCAAAAGCAATATGATCGGTGTTGCCTGTGAGGGTGCAGATGTGATCGATGTGTTCGAGGGCTGCTTTCATCGGGCGTGTCGATGTGGCATAGTGTGTGCGTGGATCGTCCCAGTTCCAAGCGGGGTTGAGCATTTGTTCGGCAAAGACCGTGCCGATAACACCGCCGCGACCTGTGATGGCTGTGATCATCTCATCAGAGAGGTGGCGTTGACCCGGCACAAGGGCACGGCAGTTGCAATGGCTGGCGTGCACGGGACCTTTCCAGTAATCGAGAATGTGCCAAAAGGCGAGGTCTGCGGCATGGGTGAGGTCAATGGCAATGTTGGTTTCTGAGAGGGCATCCATAAGGGGATAGGCGGGTGGATAAAGGCCACCTACGGTGCCTGTACCGTGACCGTAGGAATTTGCGCCAAAGTGGGTCAGAGATACGGAGCGCAAACCCGCATCATACCATTCGCCAACTTGATCGGGACCCAAAATGGAATCGGCACTTTCCATTGAGAGGATGAGGCCAATAGGTGTTTGTTCGGTCGGGTTTTCCCAAGACTGGATGCATGCGTCTAAGTCGGATGTGGATTTGATAAAGGTGATTTCACCTTTTCGTTCAAGAGCACGGTAATAGGCCAAGTGCGATTGTCCACGTGCATAGGCATTGGCTTGTGTGCGAAGGGCATTGTGTGTGTTGCCCGCAGGATCTTGCACGCGTGCCATAATGGTGGAGAGCATAATGCCCACTTTGCCTTTGCGCATTTCAGGTAGTGCAACGGTGGGGGTAAAGTGCTTGGGGCGTGGGCCCATTCGGCGTTCAAGTGAATCGGGGTGTGCCGAGACGCCACCGCGTATGCTGTCTTCACGGTTGCGCAGTTCGTATACAGATTGGGTGAGGTCACGCCGATAGAAGAGGCCGTTGAAGGCCATATCGAGGTGGCCATCAATAATGAGATGTTTTGCCATAGGGAAATACCAGAGATGAGGTGTCAGGAATCAGGGCGTGGTCTTTGCCCTGCGTGATTGCGGGCATAACGTACGATGGGGAAGGTGGGAGTGCAAGCAGAATTTGGAGGGCAAAGAAAAACCCATCACCTGTATAACGGTGATGGGTTTTTCTTTTTGTGGAGATGATATTACTTCGTTAAATCTTCTATCTCAGCTTTGATGCGTTTACGCCATTCGCGGTCACCATCAGATTCTTTTCTCTGAGATTTCTGCTTGGGGGGCTGTGCCGCAGGTTCTGTAATATCGTCGAGAACTTCGATAAATGGACGATCATCAGGGTTATTACGGCTTTTGAGGTAGCGAACAAGTGCCCAACTCAAATAAACGATAGCGCCAAGAAAAATGAGCAACTGTGGCGTCATGGGGATCTCCTCAGTTGTGGGGTCATTAGGACATGGCAAAAATATCATATTTATCGAGTCTCGTCAAGTGGGATATAGCCCCAAAGCGAAACAATAGGCTTTTTATTGTCCTGACAGCATTTGGGCTACCAGCTTGTCGAGGTGGTGATGAATCTGGTCATTTTGGGTGATATCCCATAAGGATGTGTTAAGCTGACGCATTGCGAGAACCGATGTGATCCAGCCCTGCGTCCAGCCCGATTCGACGCACCACGCACCCCAACCGAGATCTGCGTTGCTTGCCCAGTAGTCCCAGCGGTTAAAGTCAAATGCGCGAAACCACGCGCCATCCAGTTCTGGACGGGCATCGGAGGTGACTTGAATGCGGCAAAGGAAGTCGGATAATTGGTCTTCGGCTTGTTTGTAGAAGGGGTCACCTGTGACAGCAGCAGCTTCGTGTAGGCCCACAAAGGCGAAGTTGGTTGTGTAGAGCAGGTCGCACAGTGGATCGCCATTTTCTTGTATGAGGGGCGCTTCGTTGGTTCCGTAAGCTTCGTTGGTTTTGGGGGCGCCGTAAGAGCCGCTGTTTGAATCGCCAAGTTCTTCGCGAATGGCACCACAGGCGTCTTGTGATTTAAGCATGTCTTGGGCAATGGTGTGGAGCCACTGACGGTGTTCGGGTGTGTCGTCTACACGCACAAGCCAAGAAAGGGGCAAGAGCATGCGGGCGCGTTCTTGTTGGAAACCGTTGGTCCAGCGCCAGTGATCTGGATAGGCATTCATGGTCATTTGAATGGCTGCACGCGGGCGGTCAAGAAAGGGTTGATATTGGGTTTGTTGGTAGGCCCAGAGAAAACTGGCCCATAACCAGCATTCATAATGAGGCGCAATGTTGGTGCGGTCGGTGGTCCAGAAGTGTTGCCAGCCTTTTTCTTGAAGAACAGATTCGGTTAAACGATTGGACCGAAAACCTTGGGGGCCGGTGGTGCGCAAGTTGGCCAGCAGGCATCGCAGGAGAGGTTCGTTCCAACGGGGTTCATTTAGGAGCCCGGAGACGGCCATTGTTCCGAGCATACTGCGGGCGTTGTCGTCGCCATAATAGACACCATCGCCATCGTGATTGGTCCAGCGTACGAGGCCGTAAGAGGGACTCTCAGGATTGCCACGTGGGCCACCAGCAAAATCGGAGTGGACGTAGATAAAGTCGTTTAGGTTGCTGGCAACGGTTTTGTTTTTTGGATCTGGGTCAAGAGCATGTGCAAAGGCCATGGCCATTGCCGATTCACCCATACAGTCATTGCGTAGGAAATAACGCCAATCTTGCGATCCGTCGGGGTGAATACGAGAGCTGGGACCTTCAAGCATGCCGCAACTTCCGTCGCCTGTGGGCCAAGTAGAGTCAGGACCAACGCCCGTGCCATCGGGAAATTCGACAACACGGCGATGCGCTTCTGCTTGCCAACTGGGATGAACCAGGAGTTTGGCATTGTGGAACCATTGCACCCCACGTTGGATGGCCTGGGTTTCTGCATTTGGCGCAAGGGGTTCGTCTTTTTTGAAAGCGGGCCGAACGGTAGCAGACCAGGTCAGCATGTTTTGATCGGTACCGGTGACGTAAGAGAGTATCCATTGCCAAATGGTTTGCCAGGCTTCTGATGGGGCGTAGCGTGCAGATTGGAGCTGGCTTAACTTGGTGGTGGACACGAGAAGGTTGTTGTGTTCAAAAAGAATGGGAGTTGTTTCGTCTGGTAAGTCATAGACTGCATGATCGAACCCTGCAACGCGCGCGAGAACAATGTGTGGGTTTGGGTGCTGGATATCAACATAGTGACAACCGTGGATCATGAGGATGCGTGATTTTTTGAGCGAGGTAAAGACGTCGGATGTCACAACAGCACGTTCCCATTCAATACCGTGAATGTCGCCGACTTCCATTTCTGGAAGGGTGCTGGGAAATT
>JBLHJX010000091.1:0-18327 GCA_047619225.1 Candidatus Latescibacterota bacterium | reverse complement strand
GCTTCTGACTGATGTTTGAGCAATGTCAAGTTTTCGGGCAAAGGACGCTTTTGAAAATCCCAGCCCGTTGTACCATCGGCGCGGTGCATCCAATCGCCAACCAAAACATCAAAACCCGTTTGGGCAAACATATGTAAATAGGGATCGTGCCAGTTGAAAGTCAGAACGCGGCGCGTCTGCATAATCCACCCCTTGAATAAATCATGTGCAGATATATAAACAGTTAAAGAATTGAGAATATAGAAGAGACTGAATGGTTCAAATCAGTTAGGAGCTTTAAGCGTATGAACAAAGCGTGCCATCAACTTTCAGCCTAAAAACCACACAGACAACAAACGAGATTTGCTGACTGCTGACTGCTGACTGCTGATTTTGATTTTGATTTTGGGGTAGGATTAAGAGGCTTGCCAAGGATGGGAAAAGGGTAGATACCCTCTGCTCTTACATATCGGCAGGAAGAAAAATCTCTGGAGGAATTAATTTGAGGAAGGCTTTGGGGGCAAAAAACATCACTTACTGCTTTTTCGGCCCACCCTTTAGTTTCCAAACATCTGTTAAGCTCTTCAAATCGGTATTTGCCGTTTCTGCTGCCAGTCGATTTTCTGTCTCAATGCGCTCGTATACTTCCCCTCGGTGCACAGACACCTCTGGCGGTGCCTCTATCCCTAGGCGAATCTGCTTTCCTTGCATTTCGAGAACTGTTACCCTTACGTTGTTTCCGATAACAATGCTCTCGCCCAACTTCCGTGTTAAAACGAGCACAAATAAAGCTCCCTAATCCTACACCTGTTGAATTGCTTCCAGGATCTTGTGTTTGGTGATATACCGATCGTCGAGAAGTGCCAGTTGTCTGGCTTTACGCTTAACCGAGTTGACCACAAGTGGGCCACTCAAATTGACCGTCACATGGGCAGGGTCATCGGCCAAGGTCACAATACAAAAGAGAAGGATGTCTTCTGATTTCTCGACCCCCAAGGTTGTGAGATCATCGCGTGAAATTTTGGGATCATAATCCGGCCAAACAAACAATGGATTAACCACCACAAATCCCAAACGGGGGCTGTCAGTAGACAAAAGCCACTGGAAAGGCTCACTATCGGGGTCATCAAAGAGTGCGTACAACTTATACGACTCAAACCCTGGAATGCCGTCGGGAAAAGTAATGACCTTATCTCGTGCGACTTCCTGATCGCCAAAACGAACATGTGAAAAACGTATGACATCTTCAGCCATGCATTCTGATCCCAAAAAACGGCCAGTGAAACAAAAGAGACGTCGAACCCCGACCGCATCAGGCTCGTCGTTTTAGGTATTAACCCAGAAAATCAATGAGTGTAGGCATATTCACAGTTTGGCCACTGATGAGTGCAGCCTGAAACGCACCTTGCTCTGCCTGCAAATTCATCACAGCTTCAGCTAAATCAACATCTTCGGTATTGGACAGCGTTTTGGACAATTCCACTTCAAAACGCTCCAACAACCCGCGTGCAAGCTCAATGCGATTGGTACGCGCACCTAAAACACCACGCGTATCTGAAATACGCGACCGTGCCGCTTCCAGATCTGTAATAGACTGACGAATAGCTTCTTTGTCGTCGTTCACCAATCCATCGCGTAATCTAATCAGAGCAGAAAACGGGTTTTGGGCACCTTCGAATATAGCTTGCCCGGGCACATTCAATTGAACTTTAATATTGTCATCAACCGCGCGAAAAATGCCGTTGGTTGTATCGATATTATCGATCCCCAACCGAGCCAAAACATTGTTGTTATCAACAGCCGTCGTGGTGCCGTTAATCTTGAGTCGAAAAACAGACTGCCTATTCAAAATCGACTCATCAATGGTCACACTAACACCCGTCGGTGCTGCCGCATCAATCTTTGTCTTAATGTCAGCCAACGAATCGGTGGCCAAATCGATGGCCACCACCTGATCACCAATGGTAACATTACCAGCAGGTGGCGTGGGCAAACTCAGCAAGGTACCTGCTGCGGTTGTGCTATCTGAAAACCCCACACTGTGGCGTAGTGTTCGATCCACTTCGGTAATACTTCCAGCTGCATCTCGCACTGCTTCATAAGGTATTTCGGAGGTTTCAGTACCGGCAAAAATAAACTCACCCCGAAACTTCGCGTGGCTTAAACCCAGTGAAAATTCTAAAACCTCATTCACCTGCTTGGCCAAAATTTCGCGATCTTGTGCATTAACCGTGTCACTGGCCCCTTGAATGGCAAGACCACGAACCTGGGTAACCGCAGCAACCAAATCATTGAGCACCGAGTCGGCATAATCCATATGTCCAAGGCCATCATTGATGTTGCGCTGATACTGTTCTACATTGCGAATATTTGAACGCAAAATCAATGACTTAGCTGCGCCTTGTGGGTCATCTGACGCATTTTGAATCATCGTGCCCGACGACAATTGTGTCTGATATTTATTGATACGCCCAAAGGACCGAGTCAAATTTGCCCTGACGGTACTAGACGTTACATTATCTGCGACACGCATAGAACACCTATCCTTCTGCGAATTATAGGAAAAACCGCTATTTTATTCAAGTGCCGAAACAAAATTGGCAGAATTAGATCGCATACCAAAACCACTTAAATTTCGATTTTATGATTTCTAATTCGTAATTTACATATTCAAAATGGTCTGGAACAACTCATCAACGGTTGAAACAATGCGGGCTGCCGCTTGATAGGCGCGCTGAAACAAAATCAAATCGCTGGCTTCTTCATTAATTGAAACACCACGCACATTTTCACGCCGATTTGAAACCTGCTCCATCACCAACCCTTGCGAGTTTAAATCTGCGATTACTTCACGAGCCTCCGCACCGATTTGCCCGATAAATTGACTATAATGCTCTTCAATAGTCTGTGTCCCCCCCCCAAAACTCCGCTCATGTTGCAAGTCTGCAATGGCCTGAGCAACACTGCCATCCCCCGCACCCGCAGAGATATTGGGATTGCTGGCTTGTGGGCCTCCTGTTGCAATCTTACTCAAATCGGCTTCAATTGCAGTAGAAAGACGAATTTCACGGGCATTGGCCAGGGTCGGTTGAAAAAAGAAAGTGCCCGAAGACCCGTCTGAACCAAATCCCGTGCCATGAACCGTGTTGACCTGCCCCACAAAATGAACGGCCAATTGATCCAAACTGCCTTTATAACTCAAGATTTTATCGTCTCGAACATCTATCAACCCGCGCAGTCTCCCCGTTGTTATGGCCAAGTTTTCGCCCGTAGCCGCAAGCGTCACATCAGACACACTGGCATCACCTCTTACGACGGCGCGCGTCCCCAACTGCACGGACGAGGCGCCACCCACCAACAGCACACCTTCGCCAGAAGCGCCATTCACGGTTAAGGTGCCGTCCCTTTGGGTACGCACGCGCACATCGATCAAACTAGACAGTTCATCAATCAATCGATCTCGTTCATCGTCTAAGTTGCCTGCCACATCGGTTGGATTGGCCTTCAGCGACAATATGCGTTTATTTAAGCCTGCGATATCTTCCGTAATGCGATTCACATCACGAACGGTATCTTTCACTTCAAGATCAATCTCGGCACTCAACTCTGTCAACTGATCGTGCATGCGATGAAACTGCTCGGTAATAAATCGGGCTTCTTCTCGCACCTGTGCCCGAGCGGCTGTGCTTTGTGGATCATTCGCCAAATCTTGAAACCCATTGTAGAACCGATTGAACCCACCACTGAGCGCCGAACCCGATGCCTGACTAAAAATGGCACTGGTCTCTGAAGACCCCCCGCCGGCCAATTCCGTAAAAATAGCCTCAATCGTTCCCATCAACCCATTTTTAATCTCCAAACGCCCTAAAGCACCGCCTTCAAATCGAAACTGACTGTCTAAAAATTGATCTCGCTGCCGTGTGAGAGATGCGACCCGCACACCTCCCCCCACACCGCCATTAATAGTAGAATCACCTGCCAGCACAGTATTTTTACGCGCATAACCCGGTGTGTTCACATTGGCAATATTATTGCCAACCGTGTTCAAACCTGTTTGATGGGCGTTTAAGGCACTTCTGCCTATTTGGAGTGCTGAACCTAATGAAGGCACTGCAACAACCTTTCAAAATAGCCAAATGTTCGGGCGGGCAAAAGGGTGGGGTAGCCACTACCCGAACATTTGACGTCCCGATGGGGCGGGATGTAATTCATGATCTGCAATCTACTTTCCATTTCAAAGATCACAGCCAGTTGTTAAGCCACTTGATTGACAACACCTTGCAAAGATGCTTGTGACGCATCTGCCTTGCCCGACTTGCCATATCGATTGCCCATTGGACTGCCACCCGTTAAAATGAGCAAACTTTTATCGACATATTTCATCGACTGCTTGATCAACACCGAATTTTGGCGATTGGTCTGGCGCAGCCGATCTTGATAATTCAGCAACTCTTCTCGTTGTGCCGACAAACGCTCGGCAAAAGACGCATCTGCTAACTCAATCAAGCGACGCAACGTCAATGTTTTGGGATCTTCTTGCAACATCGGTGCCATCTGTTGGATGATCTTCACGCGTGCCTGCTCTTGGGTTGCGGCACGTTGCACCAAAGCTTTCTGAGTCTCCACCGTTTCGCCCAAACCAGTGACATCATTGTCTATCAGGGCTTTTTGCTCGGCTTCAAGCGCAGCGAGCATCAACCGAAATGTGGACATTTCCTTATCGAGCAATTCAATCAGATATGTGAAATAATCGTTCATAATAAATTCCTCCGACTTATCAGGGCTCGAATCAGCGAATCAACGCACAAACGCACGGGCGAAGCCTACAGTGAACCCACCCTAAAACGAGCGTAGCGAGTCATCAACGAATGCCATCCTACCCAAAATTATTTTCCGTTTTTTTCGTCTATTCGTCTATTCGTCTACTTGCTTTATATACCTACCGACATCTTCTGTAGATTTTTGCTCTGTATTTGTCGTTGCATGTCCTGCATTTTTTGTTGCAATGCATCTCCCGCACCTGTCGTGCTGGGCAATGTGTCTGTCTCTTCAATACCATATTGACGGCTCAGTTGCCGATACAACATATCGGCAATACCCGTACCCCGAACAGACATCTTTTCAGCAAATTCTTCATCCAACATTTCTGAAAAAATATCTTCTCCTGCGCCCCCGTGAAACATTTCTTCTTTATGCACCGTAGATCGCATTTGCTTCAACAGCTGTGACATAAACACCGATTCAAATGCTTTGGCAGCTTGGCGTAATTCATCTGCATCATCCGTTTTCCCTTTCAAACTTGAGACATCAAACTTGGGTTTGAGGGAAGATATCGCATCTTTATCTGGCTTCTTTAAGGCCATAAACTTCTGTCCATCCCTAACATTTAGGGGGAGATTAAAGTCTTTTGCCGATGGATTTAAGGCGATGCCATTCATCATAAACCTCACTACTGAATAATTAACTCTGCTTTTAATGCACCCGCAGCTTTCAAAGACTGAAAAATCGCAATAATATCACGCGGTGTGACTTTGAGCGCATTTAAGGCCTTAGCCACATCACTCACACTCGAAGTCGGAGGCAAAGCCAACATACGTGGTTTTTCTTCTTCTACATCAATACCACCGGCCAACTGCAAATTTGCTTGGGGACCACCACCGCCCCCTCCGCCACCCACATTGATATTTTCATCCGCGCCAATTGAAATGCTCAAACTCCCATGTGCAATGGCCACTTCTGCAATGGCCACGTGCTGGCCTGCAATAATTGTTCCCGTACGTTCATTCACCACCACACGGGCATTGACATCGGGAATCACAGTTACATTTTCAAGCTGAGAGATGAAATCGATAAACCGACCTGGATTTTGATAATCCTGTGGCACCCGTACTTGAATCGTGCCCTTATCCAAAGCCGTTGCAATCGTGGCACCAAAACGGATATCTACAGACCGTGCCAACCGTGCCACCGTGGTATAATCGGGATCACCCAGAGTGATCGTCAAAGTCCCTGCAATTTCACCCGGCGCAATCAATTCTTGTTGCACAATAGCCCCATTGGGCACACGACCAACAACGGGGTGGTTTTTAGTAACTGAGCCGCCCCCTCCTGCATCCACATTAAATCCACCAATTGAAATGGGCCCCTGTGCAATGGCAACCACGGGGCCATTGGGCGAATCGGCACGCAATGGCGTCATAATCAAAATACCACCTTGCAAACTTGCGGCATCACCCACGGAAGAAACCGTGACATCAATTTTTGAACCAACGCGTGTAAAAGGTGTTAGTCTTGCAGTTACGATTACCGAAGCAGCGTTGTTTGCACGAATTTGTGTCGGGTCAACTTCTACACCCATGTTGCGCATGAGATTGGCCAAAGCCTGTGCCGAATAAGGTGCCCCTCGCCCATCACCAACACCCTCTAAGCCCACCACAAGCCCGTATCCAATCAACTGCACTTCTTGCAGTGTTTGCACAGTACCAATGTCTTTAAGCCGGGAGGCCTGAGGTTCAAATTCTGGCAAAAATTGAGCTTGTGCTTGTTCACACCAACCCAATACACCCGCCACAACAAACCACACCATCCATTTTTTTTGCAAACACGCCGAAAACATAATCATCCGCCAATCGATTTAAAATATCCAGTTGAGAACACGTACAAAAAAACCAGGCCGAGATGCATCTTGTAAAACCCCTTTGCCCTTATAAGACACTTGCAAATCTGAGATGCGAAAGGACTCAATGATGTTGGTAGCGGGGATAATCTTAGGATTAAGAGCACCCGACAAATAGATCACTTCGCGCTCACCATTAATTTCAATGGTACGGCTGCCTTCAAGAATCAAATCTCCATTAGATTTCAACCCCACCACAGTGACCGACACACGCGCTTGAAGTTGTTGGCTACGTGCTGTAGAACCATCGCCCGTAAAATCTGCCGTGGCACCACCGGTTAAACCAAACCCGGGAATAATACTCAAGCCTCCTGTGCCATTTTGGCTACCAATATTTGTAGAAGTGCTCTTGGCGGTTGATATATTTGATGAATTGCTCGCTGTGGTAGATTCTGTCACCAGTACCGTAAGAATATCACCAATCGTGCTGGCACGGCGCGGTTTGCGATCTTGATACAAAGACGATGAACCGCCCGCATCGCCAAACAAACTCTGCCCTTCAACAGGCACGACCCATATCGTCGTCACCGACACCAACACACACCAAAACGTCAACCTTTTCATCATAGCCCTCAAATCTTCTAAATTGCGAACCTTCAATTAGCGTGCTTGATTCTCATGTTTAGAACAATACCCTTACTTTACCAGGGCCAATAACCTCAGCCAATAATTTTTCTCGCGAGGTCGTATTCATCACCACAATGTTATCCCCTTGAGCACCTTTGTCTTTTGCCAACCCCATTGTTACAGCAACAATCCCCCCAACCTTTGCCTCAATACGCACCATATCGCCCCGTTCCACAAGTGGCCGTCGCTCCAAATAAAAGCTATTTAGAGGGCGTCCAAAACCAATGCGCATTTTGGCTTGCATGCCTTCAAGTTGCTCAATCGTTGAAAAATATTTCCCCAATATCATGGTCACATCGCGCCGTTCAATAATAACAGCCTCTTCACCAACACGTTCACCACGCATGATAGAACGCGCAGCAACCACCACATCGTCAAAGTAGCGCACATCGGCCACCAAACGATACTCACGCACCATTGCAGGGCCTCGCATCACTTCTAAAACCAAAGGGATGGATCGTGCCTGACTGCGCATGCGATCTTGGCGTACACGCAAAACCACAGCACCTACACCCTCAATCGCCAAGTCTCCTCGACGACGCACGGTAACCTCAATCTCACCCGAAATATCGGCCAATCGACCTTGTACAAACTCAGTGACTGCTGCATGAACTTCCGCTTCGGAAACAACCACACCTGCCCGCCCCTCACCCACCATCAAACAAAAAACCCATAAGATCATCAGCCCGATATAGAACAAAACTTTACCACCCGTAATGGGTTCATCTCGCCGAGCTTCTTCATACGACAAATCAAAATTTTGCCCTTTGGGTTTGGTCAACTGGGTTTCTGTGGCCATCTCATACATCCTTAGGTATAAATACGAAAATCTGTTTTCTTTCGCGAATCAACCCACCGACAAAACAAACATCAATTTAATTATTAACCCGCAATGTTATTGGTTGCTTGCATAATCTCATCAGATGTGCGAATGGCACGTGCATTGACTTCGTAGGTGCGCTGAGCTTGTATCATATTCACCAACTCATCCACCACCGACACATTCGACAGTTCTAAAAATCCTTGAGAAATACGACCAAAACCTTGTGAATTGGGCTGGCCCGTCACCCGAGGGCCAGACGCTTCTGTTTCGACAAGCAAGTTGCGACCAATGCTGCGCAAACCCGCAGGATTGATAAATTTGGCCAGCTCAAGTTGCCCCACATTAGCCGCGGTCGTTGAACCCGCTTGCAAAATTTCCACAGTACCATCGGCAGATACATTGATATTTGTTGAATCTTGGCTAATCGAAATGGGGGGTTCTAGTGCAAACCCATCAGACGTAACAATCTGCCCATCAGACGACAACTTAAAAGCACCATCACGCGTAAAGGCCGTGGTGCCATCAGGCAATGATACCTGAAAAAACCCATCACCATTAATACCCTCATTTTCAACTGCTAAATCCAATGCATTGTTGGTGGCCGTCACATTGCCTTGCTCGAAAATTTTCTGCGTGGCCACAACGCGCGTGCCATAACCGATCTGAATTTCCACAGGCACCAAAGCACCCTGTGCTGCCGATGTGCCAGCCGTGCGAAGGGTGTGATACAACAGATCTTGAAACTCTGCTTTGCTCTTCTTAAACCCGGTCGTATTAACGTTAGCCAGGTTATTTGAGATATTATCAATATTGAGTTGTTGAGCAATCATGCCCGTTGCAGAAGTTCTTAGAGCTCGCGACATATGCACCTCTTCCGTGAAAGTGCTGCGTGCTTATTCATAGGCACACAAGGGGTGGTGTATTTATTTTTTAAGGTTCTGTTTCTCATTGCCAACCGTAAGCTCACGAACGTAGTGAGTAATTATCCATTGCCTATCTTACCGTGCCAACCTCATTTACCGCACGGCGAAGCGTATCATCTTGAGCCCGAATAGCTCGCTGATCGGCCTCATAGGTTCGAAACAATTCAACCATGTCGACCATTTGTGTAATCGGTTCTGAATTCGACATTTCCAAAAAGCCCTGGGTCACTTTGGTATCAGCCCCTTTGGGTTGCTGATTCACACCGGGTTTGGGAGTGAAAAAACCGTTTGCCTTGCGTTCGATCCGAGAAATGCCATCGGGATCTTCATAATGACCATCAATATCTTTTTCAAAATCGTGAATGGCCAATGTGGCCACTTCAAAACCATCTTCCAAAATTTGTCCTTCATCATTGACCACAAATTCATTGGTCTCCAACCGAATCTCACCACCTCGGTCATCTAAGACAGGAAATCCCATATTGGTTACCAAAAGACCATCTGAACCCACAGAAAATTCACCGTTTCGTGTATACATATCACCCTGTGGGGTACGCACCTGAAAAAAACCGGGGCCATTGAGAGCCAAATTGCGGTTGCTATTTGTTTGCCGCAGGGCGCCCTGCTCAAAATCGACAAATGCACCGCCAATGCGATTTTCTCGCCAACTTGGGTAACCACCCGATGCTTTGCGTCGCGCCTCGCCCAATTCTTTCAGAAAAATACCATCTCGTTTAAAACCCGGAACGTCGCTATTGGCAATGTTGTTGGTAATCACGTCTTGGCGGCTTGCTCGCGCCAGCATACTCGAACCTGAACTGTAAAGCCCTTGCAACATTTGAGACTCCAAAAAAATGGGGGGGGTGGAAACACACAATGAGACACACATTGTTTAAGCAAGCCCTATGCCACCTATCTCCCCACCCCCAATTATATATACATATATCAATATTCAACAGGTAGTTATGTAAATATCCAAAACCAACCAACAACCTTGAGAATCACCCTCGCACGGAAAATTTTTCCAAAACCAGAGTCACAAACCCCACAATCAAATAACTTGCAGAGCCAGAAAGCATACCCTAATTTATACCTTTCAATGACAGAAGGAGAAACTGGGAAAAACACCTTCTCCCTTGCCCCCGCTTCCTTGTCGCCTTATCAAAGGATTACAATGCCCTACACATATCCTATGATTCGCCCCATTACCCAAGGCCCTCAACATCACTGGTTTGGGTACTACGACAAATGGCAAATAGACCCTACGTGTCGGTATGCCTTAAGCATGGAAGTAGATTTTGAGCACCGATCCCCAACAACCGATGACAGTATCAAAATCGGCATCATCGATATGGACAAGGGTGACATCTGGACAGAAATTGCAACCACGCAGGCTTGGTGTTGGCAACAAGGCTGTATGTTGCAATGGATTCCAAACTCGCCTACAGATATTATCTGGAATGACAAAGAAGATGATCATTTCATCAGCAAAGTTTACAACACACAAACCGGCCAAATACGCACATTGCCCCAAGCCGTCTATACGCTCTCACCCGATGGCAAAACAGCCATCGGAACAGACTTTCGCCGCATCAACCATATGCGACCAGGTTATGGTTATACAGGCATTCCAGACCCAAACCATAGCGTGCAGGCACCCGAAGATGCGGGTATTTATACCGTCAATCTTGAAACCGGGGAATCAAACCTCATCATTACCATTGCCAAAGTCGCGCAAATCCCCTATCCACACGGCGATATCAGCGAAGCCCGGCACTACTTCAATCACCTGTTATTCAACACAGACGGCACGCGCTTTATCTTTTTACACCGCTGGCGCTTTGGCGAAGGCACCTTTCACACCCGCATGTTCACAGCCAACACCGACGGATCAGACCTACACGTCGTAGACGATTATGGCAAAATGTCACATTTCATCTGGCGTGACCCTCAAACCATCTTGGGTTGGGCTTATCACCCATCTCACAACAATAAATTCTACCTCTATCAAGACCAAACAGACAATGATCCACAACCCATTGGCCCAGATGTGATGACCGTCAACGGTCACTGTACCTATTTACCCGGCAATAAATGGATATTAAACGACACCTACCCTTCCAAAGACAACCGCAATCAAATTCCGTATCTCTATCACGTTGAAACAGGCAAACGAATCGATCTGGGCACCTTCCCGTCACCCGAACCTTATACAGGTGAATGGCGTTGTGACCTCCATCCCCGCTTTAGCCCCAATGGCCAATTTGTGACCATCGACTCAGCCCACGAAGGAAATGGGCGCCAAATATATCGCATTGACATTGATAATATCGTCGCATAAAGGAGCGTTCCATGAAAATCACCAACATCCAACCCTATATTGTCGACGCCGGTTGGCGCCCTTGGATATTTGTAAAAGTAGAAACAGACGAAGGCATCACTGGTTGGGGCGAATGCAGCGATGGTCGCAGCCCATATGGCGTGGTGGGCACTGTGCGTGACTTAACCCCAGGGCTCATCGGCAAAGACCCGCGTGCCTTCGAAATGCGTTTTTGGGACATGCTCAGGGGAACCCGTCAAAGTCCAGGTGGTATTGCAGCCAAAGCCATAGCGGGCATCGAATTGGCATTGATCGATATCAAAGCACGCGCACTCAACATCTCAGTTGTTGAACTATTTGGTGGCCCCACACGCGAAGACGTACGACTTTACTGGTCACACTGCGGCACCACACGGGCACGAAACTATGAAATCTTAAATACCCCCCCAATTCGCACAATGGACGACATCTCAAACCTCGGACGGGAAGTTGTGTCAAAGGGTTATACCGCCCTCAAAACCAATATTGTTATCCCAGGCGATTCAGCCGATGTTTCTTTTGGTGGATTTGGGGGCCCGCCCGGCACCACAGATGGCGTAGTCTCACGCGAAATGTTACGCCACATTGAAACCCTCATTGGCACCTTCCGAGATGCCGTTGGCCCCGACGTAGACATCAACCTCGACCTCAACTTTAATTTCAAACCCGAATCGTGTATCCGCATAGCCCAAATGCTCGAACAATTTGACATGCTCTGGCTAGAAATTGATATGTATAACCACGAGGCCATTCGTCAAATCAAAGAATCCACAGCTACAAAAATCTGCACGGGCGAAAACCTCTTTTACATGCGCGAGTTCATCCCATACTTTGAATCTCGTGCCGCCGATGTCTTTATGATCGACGTCCCCTGGAACGGCTTTGCACAATCTAAAAAAATCGGTGACTTGGCTGAAGCCTATCAATTTAACGTTGCGCCACACAATTATTACAGCCACCTTTCCACTTTCATCAGTGCCAGCCTCTGTGGGGTATTGCCCAATGTGCGCATTCAAGAAATTGACGTAGACGATGTGCCTTGGCGAGAAGAAATGGTCACCGTTCTACCCGATATTCAAAACGGCCGCCTCAAAATCCCAACCGGTCCAGGTTGGGGCACAACATTCAATGAAGAAATTCTTGAAGCGCATCCGTGGAACAAGGGCAGCGCAAATTGGTAAGAAACTGCAGGGAGGAGACAGAAGAGAATCAAAGGCGGAAGTCAAAAACAGGAGAGAACCAAGGGCAAAAAAGAAGAAACCTTTTTTCTCGACAGATAAGCGTTAACAAGGCCCCAGCCATCAAAACACAGAAAGGGATATCCGTGAGCGATACCATTAAGCAACACCTCTACGAACTTGACATTTATGGCTTCACTGTCGTAGAAAATGTTTTATCCACCCAAGAAGCCAGCGCCATGCGTGAGGTGCTTATTCGGTGCGAGCAAGAAGTGGGCACGGAACACAAACACCGTGGCACTGCGCGTCATGTGTCTAATCTGCCGACACTGGACCCTGTCTTCTTCAAAACCATCGACCACCCCAAAACATTGCCCTTGCTCGAACACTTCTTGGGAGAAGGCCTCATCTTGGGCAGCCTCAACTCACGTATTGTTCAGCCCGGTGATGGTTATCAGGGCTTGCACAGTGACATCCCTGCCGAAATGCTAAACCCGAATTCACCGGTGATGATGAACACGGTTTGGATGCTCGACGACTTCAGCCTCGAAAACGGTGGCACCCGCGTGGTGCCCGGCTCACATAAAAGTGGCCTTGCGGTTCCCCCCGAAGACATGGATGTTAAACACGTCGTACAACCAACAGCACCCGCAGGGAGTGTCATTGTCTTCAACGGCCAAACATGGCATGGGGGTGGTGCAAACAACAGCCAAGCCGACCGACACGCCCTCTTTGGCCATTATCGAAAACGTATGCTGGTCTTCCAAATAGACCCACACGACGGTTTCCCCCCAGAATGGCTTGACCAACTCAACGACCGGCAAAAAAAACTCATGCGCCTCAACCGCGGCTTGGGTGCCCCTCACGCTGCAGATTCACATCTTCACTAGAGCACAAGGACACGCCTTAAACAAAAAAATCCCCGAAGCCTTCGCTTCGGGGATTTTCTCATATTTTAGTTTTATATGCCGTGCCGCTTGTATTCTTTGATCCTCGGCCTTTTGTTTTACCCCTATGGAATGTTGGGTCCCGTGTTTTTCGTGGTGATTTATTCGTGCCATTCGTGATCCAGCTTACACGAACACATCGTTCGAATCTCCGCGTACAATAGTCACCTGCCCCGCTTCTTCCAATTGACGCACGGTTTGTACTACACGCAACTGCACTTCTTCCACATCACTCATACGCACAGGCCCAGAAAACTGTATTTCTTCTTTAATCATCGTTCCTACACGCTCAGACACGTTCCCAAAAATGCGTGTCTGCAATTCTTCAGACCCCCCCTTTAACGCTACCGCCAAATCTTTGGTATCAACTTCCCGCAGAATCATCTGAATCTCACGGTCCGTCAAATTGGCAATATCGTCAAACACAAACATCTGGTTGCGTACTTCTTCAGCCAATTCGGGATCTTGTGCATCAAGTCGTTCCAACACCGCTTTTTCTGTTGAACGCCCAGTTCTGTTCAAAATTTCTGCAACCGCTTTGGGACCACCAATCTCGGTAATTTGACCCGACAAAATCGCCTGCAACTCATTGGCCAAACTCTCTTCAAGTTCACGCAGTACTTGTGGCTGAATATTGTCCATCTGTGCAATACGAAATGCCACATCAGACTGCAATTCTTCGGGCAGCCCAGTCAAAACACCCGCTGCTTGAGTTGCATCTAACTGCGATAAAATGAGTGAAATCGTTTGTGGATGTTCTTTTGAAATAAAAGGCACAATCTGGTTGGGATCAACATTGCGCAACATGTAAAACCCACTTGAGGTGGTGCTGTTCACCCGATCTAATAAAGCCTGTGCTTTGCGTGGGCCCAATGCTTTTTCGAGCGCACCCCGTGCAAAGTCAATTCCCCCTTGCGACACATATTTCCCCGCCAGCAACAACTGTTCAAATTCTTCGAGCACTTCATCTTCTTGCTCTGTTGTCACCACATCTAATTCTGAAATCGATTGTGCAATCGCCTCGACTTCAACATCACTGAGGTATTTCATAACTTCAGCAGTTGTATCTTGCCCCAATGCAATCATCAAAATCGCGACCTTTTGTCGTGCGGGTATCTCATCATTTTCTTCTTCAGCCAAGGGATACTCCTTAGATAAAGACAAAGTGGCCAGATATGAAAGACCTAAAATGCCTTTGTAAATCAGCACTTTTAAGAGAGCAACCCATTCTTAAAACATGGTAAAAGTGCTTGAATCTGTTTTCTGATAATACGTAATCTAATATAGAAGTCAATGCTATTCATTCAATAATTATTGCACGATACCATTACCCAGGCTATCTTAGCATGACTCTGACAGACCTTTTAACACTTCACAAAGGAGAGCCATTATGCTCATTGGTATCTCACCCTTGCTCAGCCCCGAATTGCTATCGACACTGTCTCGAATGGGGCACGGTGATGAAATTGTTTTGGCCGATGCACACTTTCCTGGTGACTCGGTTCATGCCAACGTACTTCGCGCAGACGGGCTAAAAGTTGCAGACTTACTCGACGGCATTCTGCCACTTTTTGCGCTCGACACCTATGTCGAGAGCCCCATTTTTATGATGGACGCTGCGCCGGGTGATATGCTTGACCCTGCCGTTGAAAAAGCTTTTCGAACCGCTATTGACAGACATTGGCCCGAAACACCCCCTATAGCGCGGGTTGAACGCTTCGCTTTTTATGAACAATCCAAACGAGCTTTTGCCATTGTCATGACGGGTGAGACCGCCAAATATGGCAATATTGTTCTCAAAAAGGGCGTCACCCCGATTGTATAAAGCAAATTGTGTGCACATAATGTTCCGCAGCGTGACCCCAATTCAATAATTCTCACAAACAATTGAATTTTAATCATTTATTTCCCAATAAAATCACCTGCCCGCTGAAGGAAGTCTTTTCTAGTTGTACTTATTACCCACCTTGCCCAAAAGGAAATGCCACACACAGCAAAAAATGCCTCGGTGAATGATCCACCGAGGCATTTTTTTATGATCTATTACAGACCGTCTTACGCGGCTTGCCATTCTGCATGAATAGGCGCCAACAGTTTTCGCAATTGTACCCGTGCCCGAAATAACCGCGACTTCACGGTGCCGACCTGGCACCCAACCACCTCAGCGATTTCCTCGTAAGCCAAACCATTCACCTCTCGCAAAATCACAACCAAGCGAAACTCAGGAACAAGCTTCTGAAGAGCTGCGTTTAATGCGTCTTGCATCTCACGATCTATCACCGATTGATCTGTCGCGTCATCTTGACAAAATAACGCATCATCTGCCGACAGATGCGCCCACCAATCGTCATCCCCAACCCCTTGTGCCCACCGTTTATTGGCCTTCATCCAATCGTAGCACCCATTCACACAAATGCGATACAGCCACGTAGAAAACTGTGCATTGCCTTGAAAACGGTGCAAAGAACGAAAAGCCTTCAAAAAAACCAATTGTGCCAAATCGTCGGCATCATCAGATGACCCTACCAGATTATAGGCCATTTGATAAATACGCACATGATGCCGATTGACCAACTCTGAATAAGCTTCTTTATCGCCATTCAAAACGCAGGCCACTAATTTTGGGTCGCTCAATTGTTTATGGTTCTGTTGACGCATAATGCCCCCAAGAGCAACATTAAAACCCGATCTGAAAACTCGCCGACAAGCTGTGCCGAACACCGTAATTATAATACACATCATTCGATCGCATGTTCATAAAGCTATAGCCAAGAGCCGTCGTCAATTTCTGCGTCAACGGCAATTCCAAATCAACATCAAAAAACGAACTTCGATCTCTTCGCAAATCGACACCCGGCAAAAGATAGCCATCCAAATCCAAAGCAAATTCATCAGTATAAGACCGCATCTCATATCCACCTTCTGCAATCAAACGCGCTTGTGCGGGCAGTTGTTGCGTCAGCTTGGCCGTCAACCGATGTCCTCCATAATCATATCTGCTGTTCAAAACATCTTCATCTGTAAAAGCTCTCAAAATCGCGCTTAAAGCATCTTGCTGTGCTGTGGTATTCATACGCGCCTGATACCGCAAGCTTAAACCCGTATTGCGGGTCAAAGATTGCGCCACCTGTAGCCCCAACACCACCTGACTTTCTGCAGAATCACGTAACTTATATCCAAACTGGGCATCGGCTTGAAGCGTTGTGCGCGACGGTAAGAACCGATTGACTTGGGCCGAAAAATTGTGATCGACATAGCGGGACACATCTAAGTTTTTATAAGAACGCCAATCCAAATGATACCCCAACTTCAACATGGTGCTTTTTTCCACATACCATTTGCCCTGCACATATCCCGTAGAGCCCAAATAATCATAGATATCGTAAACCGATTGATTGATCCGATTTGTTGCTGCAAAACCCAATATCACTCGATCTCGCGCCATTCCCAAAGGATAAATCATATCCAAACCGACTCGGTTGGCAACAAACGTGCGCGGGCCACGTTGCCCAAACATAAACCCATCACCCGAGTAATACAGGCGCGTACTGGTATTTTGCCGAGAAATATCCAAAGCCATATGCGTGATGCGTGCACTCTCACCCGTATAAACACCATCGGCATTGGAATCATAAACCGAGCCAACTGAAAGATCCGTTGTCCACTGCGCGCCCGAAGGCGAAATAGAAACAACAAACCCAAGAGCCAAACATACGAACAACTTTTTCAACATAACAACATCCCCGAGAAAAGATGGGAGGGGATACCCCCTCCCATCATCAATGACCTACTGTGCGTCAGCGGTACCTTCGACTGGTGCTTCGGCTGCTGGAGGAGGACCAAAGTGCCCCCGACGCCCACCCCGACGACCAAACCCGCCCCGTGCCTTGTTGCCTTGGGGTTTTTCTGGCTTTTCGATGCCCCAAGTTTCTAACTGCGCTTCAACAGCTGCATGAATATCTTCACGGCTTGATTCGGCTTCTTTCAAACCTTCAACCAAAGCGGTCAATTCTGAAGCCTGCTCTGTGCTGAGTGCATCACCCAAACGACTCGCAACAGTTGGGTGTTCGGGCAATTCAATACCCCACTCCGTAAACTTGGCTTCAACGGCTGCATGAACGTCTTCTTTTGCAGTTTCAGATGCTTTCAAACCATCAACCAATGCCTTAAGTTCTGTTTTTTGCTCATCGGTCAATTGTGATGTCACACCGCCCATAACACCCCGATGACCGCGACGATGCCCCATCCTTACATTGTCATCAATCCCATCTCCGTTTTCATCGACAAACGATGTTTCACCGGCCGTATCTTGTGCCTGAGCCAGCTGTGCTTCACCAAAAACCAACATCAACGCCAACGCACCCGTCAGGAAAATCAATTTCTTCATCTTAAACTCCTTCTTTAATAAGGGATGATTGCTTCTCACACACGGATCAAGATCTCTATACACGGTCTGATGGTGCTGTCGTGCCATCTCATCCAGATTCCCGAAGGTCTCTTGTGCACGGGGAAGATTGGCATCAACAAGGTCAAGCGCTTGATCTATGTGTGCTATATTGCTTAGACAAGAACCAAAATAAAAGCGTTCCTTGTCTGTCATTAAATCTGCCATACTTTATGGCTTCATAACCTTAGACAGGCACCGTTCCACCCGCGTTCCATGTTGGGCCAAAAAAAATCCCAACGTGTCAAATCCAAATGAGGCAGTTTGGTCGTTAATTTGCCCGAATAAATCGCAATGCCCGGTTTAACAACATCTGCAATCAAAGTTAGAATATGCGCATCTTGCACAAATGCCCGCGTGATATCCGACCG